>NZ_JACGVV010000013.1:0-110262 GCF_014077405.1 Colwellia sp. BRX10-9
TGGTTAAAGGTAAATGGGGTAACGATAATAATGACCCAATGATGTTAGTTTCTTTATGTTGCTCGCTTTGCCCCTGTCCTTGCCACTGCGCCAATAACTGATATTTACTGGCATCTACTTCATGAGTTAAGTCTTCAACAACTAATTCTCGTTTAGCGACTTCAGCTTGTGATTTTAGTTTATCAACTAAAGAAGACTTTCCTGCATTTACACGTTTAGTAACGGCTTCAAATGATTTAACCGCTTGCTTTAAGCTCATTTTTGACAGTTTTAATCGCTCTTCATTGACCAATACTTGGATAAAATATTTTGCTGTTTGTGCGGCTAAATCTAGCGCTTTAATTTCTCGCGCGAATGCAACGGTTGATCCCTGAATTTTAGCATTTGCCACTCTGTTTTTTACTAGAGCGTTATCTAAAATCCATGAGATAGATAGTGTGGATTGCGCACTTTTAAAGCCACTATGATCACCCGTACCCATTGCATCCTCAATGGTAAGTCCAATTTCTGGTCTAACCTGAATACCAGCTTGTTGAGCATACCCCTTATAAATATCAGCTTGATTAGCAAATACTTTTAGCTCTGGGTGCATATGCATTGTTTGAGATATTGCCGTAGATAAGTCAAACGATTTCAAGGGGTTGTCTTCTGAGTATGCATAACCTGAGTATGTATAAGCTGAAAGTGTTGAAGTGATCATCAGTACCACAGCGCTAAATTTTACATAACGCCTTGACAAAAACCGATTGGCGGTCGGTTTTTTATTTGTGAATGATTGAGTAAATAGTTTCATTTTTAATACCTTAGAGTGAGCCTTGGAGTAAGCCTTAAATTATTATTTTAATGATCGAATAGCGTTTCAATAGCGTGATGGAGGCTATCTACTGATGTCATTGATATGACGGCTAATAGTATTATTGTGAGTAAAACCACTTTCATTGGAAAAGGTTTGAGTTGAGTATCATTGAGCAATTCTAATACTCTTTGCTCAATGGATTGACGACAAAAGTGAACGAGTAATTCGCTTTTGAACTGTTCATGTATGGAATATTTAGCCGCTAACTTAGTAAATCTCACTAACGTACTAGCAACATTGTGCGCCTGTTGTTGAGTTTTTACGAAGAAAGAATCAGCCGCTTGCTCCATGGTAATTGCCATCATCGATTTCAATATTTTCTTAACATTAGGTGAAAAGTAAGAAGACAATAATGAAAACACCCACTTTTGTAGCGGGTCAGCATAGTATAAATGAGCAAGTTCATGTTGAATGATGATTTCAATGTCATCTGAATCTAGTTGCTCCATCAAGCCTGTAGATATAAAGCACGATGGTTTAATTAACCCACCTGTGAATGCTGTCGGGATCGATGAATTGATTATAAAGACGTTCTCACTCTTCTTTGTCGCTAAAGTGCGCAACAAAATTATCTGATAGTGATTTTTGTAGGCTACAACTAGACTTCGAACAGCAATAGTGAGACTGAAGCCGATGAAGAGAATTAAACTAATACTATGCCAGCTTAAAAAATAATAAATATTAGGATGATGCCAGTGAGCTAATTCAGTTAACCATACAAACATTGCCCCTGATTGAAAAAGAGGGCTAAATAACAGCGTTACAAATAATGCAATAATCCAAGGTGAAAGCACACATAACCAGAGTAACGATTTACGGGTAGGCACAGTGTAACTTTGAATTTTATTTTTTACCGACCAAAAAGCAAGCGAAATAAAGCCATTGGCAACGATAAAAGCTAATACGGCAATCGTGAGTAAATTAAATGCTAACGCCCAATGACCATAAATCATTTTTCGGCCTTTGTTTTTAATTTTTTGCGCTGTTGCTCAATCATAGCTTCAAGTTTATCCAACTGATCCTCATCTAGATCAGATGAAATTGAAGAAAAAGCCGCAACAACGCTATTTTCATCTTTAACAACAAAATCATGAGTAACACTTTTAATGAGTTGGCCTATCAATTCTTGACGAGCAACTTTAGGGAAGTATAGATATGCGTGGCCGTTCTTTACCCGACTTAATAGATCTTTTTTAAATAAGCGATCTAACGTGCTTTGAATGGTATTAAGAGAGCCGCCTCGATTTTTCTCGAAATAGCTATGTACCTGCTTAGCGTCAGCAGGCTGTGCCTTCCAAAGGTATTCCAATACTTGTTTTTCTAGTTCACCGAGTTGCATAGACTTTTCACTACCCTATTTAAGTATTGTGATATTGTCACATTAAAAACCGAGTGGCAATCGGTTTTTAGATTTATTCCACTAAATCTTCTACTTTAGATAATGATTACTCATTACAGCATAGGCACGCACGTCAATCGCAAAGACTTCGATAAGAAAGTGTAACTTCTCTTCTACCCACTCTCTGCGGTGATCAAAGCTTTGACCTGACAAGGCATCTTCGCCACATAAAAAAGCAACTCGAACACAACGCACAACACAATGATAATAAGGGGTATCTACTAAACTGATTTGTTGTTTCCTTGGCGTAGCCATAAATCACCTGTGATTATGTCGCTTGGTTATTTCAGTGTAGTGCATCGGTAGGGATGAGCAATTCTATTAAAATTACTAGGTTGGGTGTCCTATTAATATATTAAAGTCGCATAAGTCTATTTGTTTTTCTATGTTGGCCAAACGAAGGGAGCGGGCTTGTTGGAAGTCGTTTTTGCTACTGCTGTATTTTGGGCGAGTATCCCCCTTATTAATTTCCCCGTTTCTTTATGCTTACTACAAAATGTTTTCAAGTATAAAATTTCAACTCTACTGCGTGCCCAAGGGGTTGTACGCAGAAATTTCAAACTTGATTTGAGGCGCGGTTTATTGGTGAAACAACGAATATTAAGTAACTCACCCATCTTATCCCAACCAATTTTCTTCTCTAGATCGGTTAGGATTTGTTCAAGTTTCACGCCGTGGAGTGGATCATTACTTTTATTCATAGTCTACTTAAATTTAAAAATAGCATTGTAACAAGTTTACTAAATATTGACAGAATTATGCGCTTAACTCAGGTAAAAGTGCAGATAGAACTTTATAGAAAAATTAATATTGTCAATGAGCAGACATAGATATTATTCACGACCTAAGTCAACACCCCTTCAAATTAACGCGTTTAGTAATTCAGTTATTTAGCGCAATAAAAAAGGCTTACATTGCTGTAAGCCTTTTCTATAGTATTGGTGCAGATGGAGAGACTCGAACTCTCACGACCTAAGTCACCACCCCTTCAAATTAACGCTTCTAGTAATTCAGTTATTTAGCGCAATAAAAAAGGCTTACATTGCTGTAAGCCTTTTCTATAGTATTGGTTCAGATGGAGAGACTTGAACTCTCACGACCTAAGTCAACACCCCCTTCAAATTAACGCGTCTAGTAATTCAGTTATTTAGCGCAATAAAAAAGGCTTACATTGCTGTAAGCCTTTTTCATAGTGTTGGTGCAGATGGAGAGACTCGAACTCTCACGACCTAAGTCACCACCCCCTCAAGGTGGCGCGTCTACCAATTCCGCCACATCTGCATTTTTAAAACTTTACTTTGGAATGTCGTTATCACTCGCTTTTTTAGTCGCTGCAGGAATATCGCTATTCTCTGATGACTGACCTGGCTCTACACTTTCGCTAGGGATTGATGAATCGCCTGGTATAGTTTGCTCTACAGGAGTGTTTAAGTTGTTCCACTCATCGGTAGATTTAATTCTATTTGCCGTCAAGTTACCTAACACTAAGCTGATAACAAAGAACGCGATAGCTAACCATGTAGTCGCTTTAGTTAAAAAGTTACCTGAGCCACTTGAACCAAATATTGTTGCTGAAGAGCCGGCACCAAAAGATGCGCCCATATCTGCGCCTTTACCTTGTTGGATTAGAACTAAACCAATTAAACAAATTGAAACAATTAAATAAGCAATAATTAACGATTGATACAACATTTTAAGATCCTTTGGCTGACGAGCAAATTATTTTGAATTCGTCGACTTTTAAACTAGCACCACCAATAAGACCACCGTCAATATCAGTTTGTGCAAATAATTCTTCACAGTTAGCAGCATTTACGCTACCACCGTATAATAATGGCACTTTATTCGCGATAGTATCATCAGCATTAGCTAAAAATTGACGAATAAATAAGTGTGTTGCTTGTGCCATTTCTGGAGATGCTGTTTTGCCAGTACCAATAGCCCAAACAGGCTCGTAAGCAATAACAACATCTGTAAATTTTTCTATACCTATTTCGTCAATTACTGGCTGTAATTGTGAAGCGAGTACTGTCTCTGTTTGTTCAGCAGTTCGTTCATCTTCACTTTCACCAATACACAATATAGGTGTTAAACCAGCATTCAATGTTGCTTTAACTTTATGAGCAACTTGTGTACTTGTTTCTTTGTAAATGCATCTTCGTTCAGAGTGCCCTACAATAACATAATTTACAGAAACTTCCTTGAGCATATCAGTGGATATTTCACCGGTATATGCTCCACTTTGATGCTCGCTTACATTTTGCGCACCTAAATGGATGTTTGCTTGTAAATTTTCACTTTTAGCACTTATTGTAAATGCTGATAGAAAAGGAGCAGGAGGACAAACAACAACGTCGACATTTTTAGCTAGCTTGACACTATTTAATCCTGAAATCATTTCTTTTATCAGCGAGAAACTTCCATTCATTTTCCAGTTTGCGGCTACTATTGCTTGTCTTTTCATTTATCTTTCCTAATTAAAGCGGCGAGATATTAACTAACCTACGAACAAGATACAAGTGTTTAACTTAATATCTTGTTCATTTGCTTATTATTCAACCGTCTGACGTCTATTTTGTTAACAAGCGGCTTTAACAGCATCAGCAATTACATTTGCTAGCTCAGTAACTTCTATTAATTCTGGTCCTTCAACCATAACGCGTATTAAAGGCTCAGTACCTGATTTACGTAATAACACGCGACCACGCCCTGAGAGTTGCTCATTGACCGTATGTACAGCAGCGACGACATTCTGCGCCGTTAACGGGTCATTGTCACCGGTAAACCTAACATTAACTAACACTTGTGGTAATTTAGTCATTCCTTGGCGGAGTTCATGTAAGGTTTTATCACCACTGCAAACAGCGGTTAATACATTTAACGCGGCGATAATACCATCACCCGTAGAAGTATTTTTTAAATTGATCACATGGCCAGAGTTTTCAGCGCCCAACTGCCAACCTTTTTTGTTGAGCATTTCGGTAACATATCGATCGCCTACTTTGCTGCGAGCAAAAGGTATACCCATATCTGCAAGCGCAATTTCAAGACCCATATTACTCATCAGTGTACCAACAACACCACCACTAATAACGCCGCTTTGTAAATCGTTTGAAGCGATAACGTAGACACATTCATCACCATCAAGCACATAGCCGGTATGATCAACCATCATCAAGCGATCGCCATCACCATCGAGTGCAATACCTAAATCAGCCTGATGTTCAACAACAGCCTTACTGATAGCGTCCATTGATGTTGCACCACATTGGTCGTTAATATTGGTACCATTAGGCGATGTACCAATTTCAATCACTTGTGCACCTAATTCACGAAACACGTTAGGTGCAATGTGGTAAGTTGCACCGTGTGCGCAATCAACAACAATTTTAAAATCTTTTAAGGAATATTGGCTAGGGAAATTACTTTTACAAAACTCAATATAGCGCCCAGCAGCGTCTTCAATTCTTGTTGCTTTACCTAATTTAGCCGATTCAACACAGCCCATTTCTTTATCTAATTGAGCTTCAATAGCCAGTTCTACATCATCGGGTAACTTCTCACCATTTTGTGAGAAAAACTTAATGCCGTTGTCATAAAATGGGTTATGTGATGCACTAATAACGATACCCGCTTCAGCGCGAAAAGTTTTAGTAAGGTAAGCAATTCCTGGCGTCGGCATTGGTCCCAATAAGCCAATATCGATACCTGCAGCAGAAAAACCAGCTTCCAGGGCTGACTCAAGCATGTAGCCTGAAATTCGGGTATCTTTACCGATAAGTACTTTTTTTGTGCCTTGGGCAGCTAGTACGCGGCCAGCGGCATAACCTAATTTCATCACAAACTCAGCGGTGATTGGGTATTGTCCTACTAGGCCTCTTATGCCATCGGTTCCAAAATATCTTCTTTCTGACATTTTATTTGTCCTTTATATTTACTTTTTTAGTATATTTAATGATGAGTTATTTATTTATGGTGGTAGCTTGTAAAACTTTTAAAGCATCGACTGTTTCTTTTACATCGTGAACACGAATAATTTTTGCCCCTTGCTGAGCGGCTATAATGGCTGTTGCTAAGCTACCCGCTAAGCGTTCATTAACCTCTCGATTAAGAAGATTACCGATCATCGATTTTCTCGACAGTCCTGCCAATATAGGCAAATCTAGGCATTGAAATTTAGCCATATTCGACAATAAACTATAATTTTGTTCTAACGATTTACCAAAGCCAAAGCCAGGGTCTAAAATAAGACGCGAAGTATTAATACCCGCTTGTGCACAGGCTAAAATTCTTTCGTGAAAGAAAGTGGTAATGTCGTCTATTAAATTAACGTAGTGAGGATTATGCTGCATGGTTCGAGGTAAACCTTGCATATGCATTAAACAAATACCAACACGTTGATCTTGTGCTAATACCGGTAAGCAACCTTCATTTTGCAGGGCTCGAACATCATTGATGATACCTGCCCCATGAGTGATGCCCTCAGACATTACCGCGGCTTTACTGGTATCAATAGAGACAATGATATTAAAACGCGCATTAATGGCTTTTAATACGGGAATAACACGCGCTAACTCATCTTTAACAGAAACGTCTTTAGCGCCTGGACGCGTTGATTCGCCCCCGATATCAATAATGGTGGCGCCATCGGCTATCATCTGTTCAGCTTGTCTTAACGCAGAGTCAATACGAGAGAATTGTCCGCCGTCAGAAAATGAGTCTGGGGTTACATTTAAAATCCCCATCACCTGCGGGGTTTCAATATTAAGAAAATGTGTACCGCAAGGTAGATTTTTCAACAAAACTTATGCTCTTTGTGATTATTCTGTATAGAAATTTATTTTATAAAAAACAACTTACTGTCAGTAAAGTAAATTAACTTTTATAAAATAAAGCCTCGTTAATCGAGGCTATATTTAAAGGCTATTAATCAGCAGAGGCGTCACTAGGTTTATCTAGATCTGGCGCTACTTCTTTTTTCTCAGCTTTATCTTCTTTAGTATCAGAAGAGGCATTGTCATCAGCTTTAGGTGGCTTCTTTGAATCAGAGTGATTATCCCACTCAGCCATTGGCGGACGAACTTCTCTGCGTTCCATTAAGTCATCGATTTGTCTAGCATCGATAGTTTCGTAATGCATTAACGCATCTTTCATTGTCTCTAAAATATCACGGTTCTCGTTCAATATCTTTTCTGCACGTTGATAATTACGGTCAACAAATGCTTTGATTTCAATATCAATCGCTTGTGCAGTTTCGTCAGACATGTTCAACGATTTAGATGATGAACGACCTAAAAACACTTCACCTTCTTCTTCAGCAAATAACATTGGACCCAATTTTTGTGAGAAGCCCCACTGAGTAACCATTTTACGAGCAAGTTGAGTCGCACGTTCAATATCGTTAGATGCACCGGTAGAAACTTTCTCAAAACCGTAAATCATTTCTTCAGCGATACGACCACCGTAAAGTGACGAAATATTACTTTCTAAATGCTGTTTACTATGACTAAACCTGTCTTGTTCTGGTAAATACATAGTGACACCTAAAGCGCGGCCACGAGGAATAATACTTACCTTGTAAACGGGGTCATGATCTGGCACTAAACGACCAACAATCGCGTGCCCTGCTTCATGATAAGCTGTCATGGCTTTTTCTTCTTCGCTCATAACCATCGAACGACGTTCAGCACCCATTAATATTTTGTCTTTCGCTTTTTCAAATTCATCCATCGATACAGTGCGGCGAGCCGAACGTGCAGCGAATAATGCGGCTTCATTAACTAAGTTAGCTAAATCTGCACCTGACATGCCCGGTGTACCACGTGCAATAACTGATGCTTTAACATCGTCACCCAAAGGTACTTTGCGCATATGCACTTTAAGAATTTGTTCGCGACCACGAATATCTGGTAGACCAACCGTAACTTGACGGTCAAAACGACCAGGACGAAGTAGTGCTGGATCTAAAACGTCTGGACGGTTAGTTGCGGCAATAACGATAACGCCTTCATTACCTTCAAAACCATCCATTTCAACCAACATTTGGTTAAGTGTTTGTTCACGTTCGTCGTGTCCACCCCCCATACCTGCGCCACGTTGGCGACCTACCGCATCGATTTCATCGATGAAGATGATACAAGGGGCTGATTTTTTAGCTTGCTCAAACATGTCACGCACACGAGATGCACCAACACCAACAAACATTTCAACAAAGTCAGAACCTGATATAGTGAAAAATGGTACTTTAGCTTCACCAGCAATAGCTTTTGCCAGCAAGGTTTTACCTGTACCCGGTTGTCCTACAAGTAAGACACCTGAAGGAATACGGCCACCAAGTTTTTGGAATTTAGTTGGCTCTTTTAAGTAATCAACAAGCTCAGAAACTTCTTCTTTCGCTTCGTCGCAACCAGCAACATCAGCAAAAGTTGTTTTTATCTGATCTTCACTTAAAAGTTTCGCTTTAGACTTACCAAAAGACATCGCTCCTTTTCCACCACCGCCTTGCATCTGACGCATGAAGAATATCCATACACCTATCAACAAAATCATTGGGAACCAAGAGATAAAAATAGTGGTTAGAAAGCTAGTTTCTTCCGGCAATTCACCAGAAGCATTAACGCCTTGTTTAACTAAATCGTTAATTAAATCACGATCGAAACCACCAGGAATAACAGTAACAAAGGCTTCACCACTACGTTTTGTGCCTTTGATAACACCATTACGATCAACATTTGCGTCACGGATCTGTCCTTGACGGACATCTTTAATGAAACGCGTGTAATCAACTTGTTGTTCAGTAGTGGTGCTCGGAGTGAACCCTTGGAATACCGACATTAAAACAACCGCTATTACCAACCATAAAATAAGATTTTTTGCCATATCGCTCAACTTAATGACCTCTTGTACTTTGAATGAACTTTTACTTAACCGTCAACTAGCACAGATAAACGGCTAGTTCTGAAATCAACCTAAACTTTTAAGTTGATGAGTCGTAATTTACTATAATTTAACGCTCGGAGCTATTTAAATCCGGTAGCAACCAAATATACTTCGCGTGAACGTGCACGTGACGAATCTGGTTTACGGGTTTTTACTGTTTTAAATGCTCCTCTTAAGTCTTGCATAAATTGCTCAAATCCTGCTCCTTGAAAGACTTTAACAACAAATGCGCCATTTTTCTTTAATACCTGATTACACATGTCTAATGCTAATTCAACAAGATACATACTTCTTGCGGCATCGGCACCGTCATTACCGGTAAAATTAGCGGCCATGTCAGACATAACAACATCGATATCTTTGCCGCCAATACGGTTTAGTAATGCATTAAGTACCGGTTCTTCTCTGAAGTCGCCTTGTAAAAAGTCAACACCAGCAATAGGGTCCATTGCCAGGATATCACAAGCAATAATTTGCCCGCCACTTCCAACGGCTTTGACCGCATATTCTGACCAACCTCCTGGTGCAGCACCTAGGTCGACCACTTTCATGCCTTTTTTAATCAGCTTATCTTTAACGTTTATTTCTTCAATTTTAAAGTATGCTCTAGAACGCACACCGAGTTTCTGAGCTTTTTTTACATACTCATCATCAAAGTGTTCTTGCATCCAACGGGTACTACTATTACTTAATTTCTTTTTACTCATTAATTTAACTTAATTAATTTGTTAATAATGCAAAACGATTTAACGTTTTATTAGTATTACAGAGTAGATGGAGGTAAAATAGTATTAATTCAAGCTAACTTGTAACGAAAATTGTTAATGAGCCTAAATAAAAAACAAATACAGTATTTAAAAGGTCTTGCGCACCCATTGAAACCAGTGGTTTTATTGGGTAACAACGGCTTAACAGAGGCAGTAGTTGCCGAAATTGATTATTCATTAAATCATCATGAATTAATTAAAATTAAAATCCCAACCGATGATCGTGACAGTAAAGCATTAATTGTTGAAGCTATTTGCCGTGAAACAGCGTCAATTAAAGTTCAAGTAATTGGTAAAACATTAATTATTTATCGTCAGTCACCAGAAAAGAAAATAAGAATTCCAAAAATTTAATTTTTACATTCTTATCTAAAAGAGCTTCGGCTCTTTTTTTATGTCTAAAATTTATGACTACACGCAGACTGACATTTAAAGATTACATTATTGACAACTATATTAGGATATCCTAATGTAGCTGTAATAGAAAAACGATATTGACTCTTTTTAATCATTAAATATTAAGGCATTTATAAATGTTGAAAACTATCCCGACACTGATAGCTGAAATTAGAAAAAACATTCAAACTACATCGGCTCATGATGCTTACCTAAGTGCGAAAAAAGAGAAAAGCCTCTTTATTGACGTGCGTGAAGCGCAAGAAGTTGCCACTAGCCCAGTGATAAATTCAGTTAATATTCCACGTGGTGTTTTAGAGATGAATATTGGTAGCTGCACGACTGATGAAGACCAGCGTATATATCTTCATTGTGCAACCGGCGGCCGGGCGAGTCTTGCTGCTGAACAATTAAACCGTTTAGGCTATAAAAATGTTTGGGCTATTATATGTCAGCATAATGATGTTTGTTCTGCACAAGAAAAAAGTTAGCATCGCGACAATAACCCTACATTTTACTTAAGAGTAAAATTGAAAAGGCTAAACAATTGATTTGTTTAGCCTTTTTTATCTCTTCAAGGAATACTAGATCGTTAGTTTTGATTTATTTAACGCTAATATTTGCCCGCCAATACCTTTAACATTCAACAAGTCTTCGACCGAGATAAACTTACCGTTTTCATTTCGGTATTTGACAATGGCTGCCGCTTTTTTCATGCCTATGCCTTTTAATAAGGATAAGGTCTTAATATCAGCATGGTTTATATCAATACGCTCGTCAATTTGATTAACATTGGCATTGGGCTCATTACCACCGACACTTTCAGCAAAGCTTAATGACGAAAAAGTAAAGGTCAGGCAAATAAGTAAGATTTTTGAAAAATTAATCATGATTATATCCTTTTATTGTAAATTCCATTACGCCTCACAAACAATAAACTGTTAATTTATTATTAATAAGACGTTAATAGGTTTAGGATAAAATTTTACTTTTGTCAATTTATAGCCATTAATAAAATTATGCTAATTGACCTTAATTAAGCGATAAATTAATCGACTGCAAAACTTGCTGTGGGTTTTCAGCTTGAGTAATAGGTCTGCCAATAACTAAATAATCAACACCAACGGCCATTGCCTGCTCTGGCGTCATAATACGTTTTTGATCATCACTGGCGGCACCTGCAGGTCTAATACCTGGCGTGATAAGCTTAAAGTCTTTACCTAAAGCGCTTTTCAGGCTTTGAGCTTCCTGTGCTGAACAAACAACACCATCAAGGCCAGCTTCTTTTGTCAACTTTGCTAGCAGCATCACTTGCTCGGCTGGCGTTCGCGTAATACCTAAGCCCAGTAAATCTTCTTCACTCATACTGGTTAAAACAGTGACGGCAATAAGTAATGGGGCGTTATCACCGTATTTTTCTAATGCCTGTTTAGCTTTAACCATCATTTCATGTCCACCACTGGCATGAACATTAACCATCCACACCCCCATCTCTGCAGCAGCGGTTACCGCTTTTGCTACGGTGTTAGGAATATCGTGGAACTTTAAATCTAAAAAGACATCGAAGCCGCGACCCGTCAATTCTTTAACAAACGCAGGTCCAAAATGAGTAAACATTTCTTTACCCACTTTTAAACGACAATCCTTTGGTTGAATCTTATCAACGAATGCAAGCGCATCCGCTTTTTTATCGAAATCTAGGGCAACAACTACTTTTGCATCATTCATACTCAATCCTCAATTCTTAATTCTTAATTCTTAATTCTTTAATAATTTTTGAGTTCAAAGTCCTAAGGTTCAAGAGCAAAGAAAAAGCACGGAGCTGACGAAAGTCAATGAGTACTTTTGAAGACGCTATTGAGTCTTAGGGCGAAGAAATCGGTAATTATTCTCCTTCAAGGCCCCGCACTGGTTTCAATTGTTCCCAGTCATGGCATGAAGGACACGCCCAATAATGTTTACTGCTATTAAAACCACAGGTTCGACAACTATAACGCGGTTTTAGATTCAAATAAGCGCCAATCAATTCTTTGATCATATCTAAATTTTCGGTGTTGTCATGCTCGGTAGAGTTAACCATTTGCATCTTAATAAAATGCTTAAAGCCTTTAATGGTTGGACGCTTTTTCAAAGCAAGTAAAATAAATTCTTTCGCTTTTTCGTTGCCATATTTAGCTTCAAGGTGACTTAAGTATTTTATCAGTGCGCTCGAACCACCGGTTTCATCATAAACTTTTCTAATAAATTTAAAATATTCATCGTCGGCATCTAACTGATGATAACAATTTTGCATTTCATCAATAACATCAGGAAAGAATTCTTTATCCTGAAGATAGATGTCTTGATAGCATCCGCAGGCTTCATTGAACTGTTGATGCTTTTCATAAATTTGAGCTAATAACCAATTAGCACGACAAGAATTAGCATCATAAATCAACGCCAACTCTAATAACTCTATGACTTCAATAAAGTTATCTTCTGCTAAGGCTGTTGTCGCTAATTCACAATAAAAATTAGCTAAGTTATGAAGAAGTTTTTTATCTTTAGTTTTAACAATGGCTTTTTTATGACTGATGCCTTTTGACCAATCTTTAGTAGACTGGTAAATACGCATTAAATAATCAAGGGATTTTAAGCCATAGTGTTTTGATTTAAGTAGCTTTTCAAACATGGTTTCAGCGCGGTCGTATAAGCCGGCACTAAAAAAATCTTTACCTAGCTCAAAAGCAGCTTGTTGCTTATCTTTAGCGGGTAGATGTTTCTGTCTAACTAAGTGCTCATGCACTTTTAATGCGCGGTCGAGCTCACCACGGCGACGAAATAAATTAGCCATGGCAAAATGTGCTTCAACAGTATCATCTTCAACTTTAAGGGCTTCTAGTAAGTAGTCGATCGCTTTATCTTGTTGATTTGATAGGAGGTAATTTAAGCCTGTTGAATATTTTATCGACAAGGCTTGTTTAGCTGAGTGATCATTTTGTTTAACACTATTACGACCCATGAACCAGCCATAGCCCATTGCAACAGGGAGTAATAAGAACAATAGTTCTAACATATAATTTACACTGATTCTTTAGAGGATGATTTTTTAGGTTTTATCATTCGAACAAACTTCCACAATAATGCAAAGAGTAAGCCCAGTACAAAGCCCAAAGTGGTAAATAAACTGACAGCCGCAGCAACTGATAATTCAGTTCGGGCGATGAGATAATTCAATGTTAAGGTCTGCTCATTTTGACTACCAAAAATAAAAGCGATGACTAGTAAGCTGAACAGGAAAAACGCTGTAATATAAATACGCAAAATAAGTTACCTATGATGAAAATTAAGTTAAAAAAAACGGCATACCATTATAGCATGCCGTTTTATTGATAATTTATCAATTACGCTATTGAAAGATTTACTCTTTCACGTAACTCTTTTCCAGGTTTAAAATGAGGAACGTATTTACCTGCCAACTCAACGGATTCGCCAGTCTTAGGGTTACGTCCAACACGAGGAGCACGAAAATGTAATGAAAAACTACCAAAACCACGAATTTCAATACGCTCACCTTTTGACAAGGTTTGTGCCATCATTTCTAAGATTTCTTTAATAGACTGTTCAACATCTCTCGCTGATAAATGACTTAATTTATCGGCTAATCTTTCAATAAGTTCAGATTTGGTCATTTGACCTCCTGTGTTCACTAGTTTGAAGTTAATAGTACCTTCTCGCCAATGGATTTTAAACGAAGAGAAGCGTTATATTTCAAACACTTCTCACCTTCAAGTGTCTAAATTAGTTTTTAGCGTTTTTAAACGCTGCAGCCATTGCACTTAAACCAGTTTCTTCAACTTGGTTTAGGTTATCCATAGCTTCACGTTCTTCAGCTTGGTCTTTAGCTTTGATTGATAAGCTGATAGCACGGTTCTTACGATCCACACCCATAAACTTAGTCTCAACACTATCACCAACAGATAATTCAGTTGACGCATCTTCGATACGCTCACTAGAAATATCAGATACGCGTAGGTATCCTTCAACGCCTTCGGCTAATTCAATTTTAGCGCCTTTAGCATCTACTTCGATAACCTTACCTGTAACAATAGCACCTTTCTTAGTATCTGCAAGGTACTGATTAAACGGATCATCTTCAGTTTGCTTAACACCTAAAGAAATACGTTCGCGCTCAGGGTCAACTTGTAGAACTACAGCTGATATTTCATCACCTTTCTTGTATTCACGAACAGCTTCTTCACCGCCAGCCCATGAAATATCAGATAAGTGAACAAGACCATCAATGCCGCCGTCAAGACCAATAAAGATACCAAAGTCAGTAATTGACTTGATCTTACCTGATACTTTGTCGCCTTTGTTGAAGTTCTTAGCGAACTCTTCCCAAGGGTTAGCGATACACTGTTTAAGGCCTAAAGAAATACGACGACGTTCTTCGTCAATTTCTAATACCATAACTTCAACCGTGTCACCTAAGTTAACAACTTTAGACGGGTGGATGTTCTTGTTAGTCCAATCCATTTCAGAAACGTGAACTAAACCTTCAACGCCTTCTTGGATTTCAACAAAACAACCGTAGTCAGTTAAGTTAGTTACACGACCAGTAAGTTTAGCGCCTTCAGGGTAACGCTTAGCAATTGCTACCCATGGATCTTCACCTAACTGCTTCATACCTAGAGATACACGAGTGCGCTCACGGTCAAACTTCAATACTTTAACTTGTATTTCGTCACCAACATTTACGATTTCACTTGGGTGCTTAACGCGCTTCCAAGCCATATCTGTAATGTGTAGTAAGCCGTCAATGCCGCCTAAGTCTACGAATGCGCCGTAGTCAGTAAGGTTCTTAACGATACCTTTAACTTCTAGGCCTTCTGCTAATGACTCTAACAATGCATCACGTTCTACGCTGCTTTCAGATTCGATAACGGCACGACGAGAAACAACAACGTTATTACGCTTTTGATCAAGCTTAATAACTTTAAATTCTAATTCTTTGCCTTCAAGGTGAGTTGTATCGCGAATTGGGCGAACATCTACTAATGAACCCGGTAAGAAAGCACGAATATCGCTAACTTCAACCGTGAAACCACCTTTAACTTTACCGTTGATAACACCGATAACAGTTTCTTTTTCTTCATATGCTTTCTCAAGCACTTGCCACGCTTCATGACGTTTAGCGTCATCACGTGAAAGAATAGTTTCACCAAAACCGTCATCTGTAGCTTTAAGAGATACGTCGACTTCATCGCCAACGCTTACATCAACTTCACCAGCGTTGTTTTTAAACTGGTTAATGTCAATAACACTTTCAGATTTAAGGCCAGCATCAACGATAACATTGTCTTTAGTAATAGCGACAATCGTACCTTTGATAATTGAACCAGGGCGTGTTTCGATTTCTTTTAAACTTTCTTCAAATAGTTGTGCGAAATTTTCAGTCATAACTTGCATATAAACTCAGTTATTAATCCAGTCAACATCAATGTTTCATGGGGTTATTTAATAGTGCCCAGTGCATCCGTACAGTAGGCTATAGGTTGATTTTTGAAGCTATATAGCTTCGTTTACGTTAACTTGCCATTGGCAAATGTTAAAATCTTAGCGACCACTTCATCAATAGAAAGATCAGTAGAATCAACAATTAACGCACCTTCTGCTGGGATAAGGGGAGCGACCGTACGGGTCTGATCTCGCTCATCTCGCTGACGTATGTCATCCAAAAGGCGCCCGATTTTAACATCAAAACCTTTCTCTTTCAACTGATTAAATCGACGTTGTGCTCGTTCTTCTGCAGAAGCGGTTAAAAATACTTTAACCGGTGCGTTACTAAAAACGATTGTTCCCATGTCTCTTCCATCAGCGACAAGCCCAGGAGCGACTTTAAAAGCACGTTGGCGACGTAAAAGCGCTTCACGCACTCGAGGGAAGGCTGCTATTTTAGAAGCGATAGCACCGACTTCTTCTGTGCGTATGCTATTACTAACATCTTCGCCTTCTAAAATAACTTTTCCTTCACCTTGACTGGTTATTTCAAATTGCACGTCTAAATGAGCAGCAATGGGGATCAAGGATTCTTCATCTTCGATAGTTAAATGGTGATGCAATGTCGCCACTGCAAGCACACGATAAATAGCTCCGCTGTCAAGCAAGTGCCAGCCAAGTTGCTCTGCAACTAAACGTGCGGCTGTGCCCTTACCTGCTCCACTAGGTCCATCTATAGTTATTACCGGTATTTGTTCTATCATATTTTTATCTACACTAAAGCTAGTTAAACTAAGTTAGTCACTTAATTTAAGCTTGATTGAGTGTTAGTCCCACTTGGTTTGCTAAGGTGACAAAATTAGGGAACGAAGTCGCTACATTGTCACACTCTAAAATTTGAATTTCGCCAGTAGCTCGTAATGAGCTAATCGCAAAAGACATGGCAATACGGTGGTCATCATGACTATGAATAGTCCCTGATGTTAATTGCCCACCAACAATATCTATACCGTCATCATAAACAGTACAGTCAATATCTAATTCTTTTAAGCCATCAGCCATTGCTTGGATGCGATCGCTTTCTTTCACTCTTAATTCTTCCGCGCCACGTAACCGTGTTGTACCTTCAGCACAAGCAGCCGCAATAAATATCGCCGGGAACTCATCAATGGCAAGCGGTACATCACGTTCGTTAATATCAATACCTTTTAATGGTGATGATTTAACCACAACATCAGCAACAGGCTCTCCGCCCGCCATACGCTCGTTAATGATGCTCAAATCGCCATTCATCTGCTGTAAAATATTAATAGCGCCAATACGCGTTGGGTTCATACCCACATTACGAATAGTCAACTGCCCTTCTTTAGCAATTAAACCCGCAACCATAAAAAATGTTGCTGATGAAATATCGCCAGGTACTTGAATGTCGCAAGCCGTTAATTGATGGCCGCCTTCAATGGAAACCTTTTTACCCATCGGGGTATCTTCAACCTTTACCGGATAACCAAAAGCGGTCAACATGCGTTCAGTGTGATCGCGAGTAATACCGGGTTCGGTTACCGAGGTAATGCCGTCGGCATAAATTCCCGCAAGTAATACACAAGATTTTACTTGCGCACTGGCCATTGGCAAGTCGTAATGAATCGCGGTTAAGGTTTGACCTTCATCAATACCTTGTGAAATAACCGGTGGCGTACCGTTTTCGGCAGCAGAGATATTTGCACCCATTAATTTTAATGGGTCAACAACGCGTGCCATAGGACGTTTATTTAAAGAACTGTCACCAGCCATTTGCCAAGCAAAATTTTGTCCGGCGAGTAATCCCGACATTAATCGGATAGTTGTTCCTGAATTACCAATATTTAAAGCTTCTTGAGGTGCGGTCAAACCACGCAAACCTTTGCCATGAATAACAACATTTTGTTGCTTGTCAGGGCCTTCTATTTTTATGCCCATCGCCTTAAATGCATTCATTGTTGCTAAACAATCGTCTCCAGGTAAGAAACCCGAAACATGCGTGGTACCTTCAGCTAAAGAGCCAAACATAATAGAGCGATGCGAACATGACTTGTCACCTGGTACAATGATATCTCCGGATACTTTTCCGGCAAGGCCTGTGGTGATAGTTAATGTTTTATTTACTTGAGACATTTTTTTTCCATTAAATTAATGTTGTTTTATGACAATTTTTCAATCACTTTTACTAAATATAATTACTTATGTTGCTCGCCAGCACTATAAACGAGCGATGAAACAAAGATAAAACGATTACTTTGCCTGTTATTACTTGCTGTTATTACTTGCTGTTTTTAGCGGAAAATTCTTTCATAAAAGCAACCAACGCAGTTATACCTGCTAATGGCATAGCATTATAGATACTGGCACGCATACCACCCACCATACGATGACCCTTTAAAGCCATTAATCCCTGCGCTTCTGCTTGTTTTAAAAACTCATCATTCAAGCTTTCATCTGTTAACCAAAAGGGAACATTCATTAGACTACGATACTTTGCTTCAATATGATTTTGATAAAACGCGCTTTCATCAATATAACCATATAAAACATCAGCTTTTTGTTTGTTTATCTTTGAAATTTCTTTAACACCGCCACGCTCTTTTAACCATTCAAACACTAAACCGGCTAAATACCATGCATAGGTTGGCGGCGTATTGTACATTGAATCGTTCTTTGCTAACACCTGATAATTCATGATTGACGGGGTTGTTAATTGAGCATTGCCTAATAAGTCATTACGTACAATAACAATAGTTAGACCAGAGGGACCAATATTTTTTTGCGCACCGGCATAGATAAGACCGAATTTTTTAACATCAATTTCATGAGACAAAATGGTTGACGACATATCAGCAACCAGTGGCACCCCATGAGTTTCTGGAATATCAAACATCTCGATACCGTCAACGGTCTCATTCGGGCAGTAATGTACAAAGGCAGCGTTAGGGTTTAAGCCCCACTCGTTACTTGATAATACGTGAGTTTCGCCATCAACCTTACTGACAACATTGATCGCGTTTATTTCACCATAATGCTCAGCTTCTGCAGCGGCAGCTTTTGACCAAGAGCCCGAAATAATATAATCGGCTGATTTGCCTTTTGGTAGTAAATTTAAAGGGACCGCAGAAAATTGACCTCGACCACCACCATGACAAAACAAGACACTGTAATTTTCTGGTATTGCCATCAAATCACGTAAATCCGCTTCGGCTTTTGCTGCTACTACCAAAAACTCTTTACTGCGGTGACTCAGCTCCATCACTGAACTACCGGTATCTTGCCAATTGACAAATTCCACTTGTGCTTTTTTCATTACCTCTACAGGTAACATCGCAGGACCGGCACAAAAGTTAAATACTTGAGACATATAACACAACACCTTCTATAAAGTTTTAAATACGTTTGTCGATGCACTTGGTCAAACTGTTTTAATTATTTTTATTATAAACATCAATTTGGT
Organism: Colwellia sp. BRX10-9; assembly: GCF_014077405.1. NCBI lineage: Bacteria > Pseudomonadati > Pseudomonadota > Gammaproteobacteria > Alteromonadales > Colwelliaceae > Colwellia > Colwellia sp. BRX10-9. The sequence continues at coordinate 19,320 of NZ_JACGVV010000013.1, forward strand.
CAACATTCTCTTGGGTAAAATAAGACTGTTCATCAAATGGAAATATGCTCCTGCATTTGCTTAATACCGTTCGTCCTGAACATCGTCACTCATTCACATCCATGTACCATGTAACTCTGACATACCGTTCATCCTGAACATAAAAAGGGCGGTGATTAGCCGCCCTTTAAACTGAATTTCTAGCGGTAACTATTCGTTATCACTTTCGATGAGTTGTTCTTCATCACTGTCAGCTTCTGGCAATACCTCTGTTGAAGTACTGTCAGTTGTCGAATCTATTAACTGCTCAGAAGTTTCTTCCACTCCTTCGAGAACGTCTTCTTCTTCTATTTCGTCAATACGTTGCAATGCAACAACATGTTCGCCTTCAACCGTTCTAATAATACGAACACCTTGAGTATTACGACCAATAACACTGACTTCATTAACACGAGTACGCACTAAAGTACCGTTATCAGTGATAAGCATTATTTCATCTAAATCTTCAACCTGAACAGCGCCAACTACTGGGCCATTTCGGTCGCTGACTTTAATAGAAACAACACCTTTAGTCGCACGACTTTTCGCTGGGTATTCCGTTAACGCGGTACGTTTACCAAAGCCATTTTCGGTTATTGTTAATATTGGGCCATCATTAACTGGCACAATAAGTGACACAACCTTTTGATCACCTTCTAACTTAATACCACGAACACCAGTACCGGTTCGTCCGATAGGTTTTAATGCCCAGCGTTCTTCACCTGTTTCTGCGTCTAATTTAATTTCACCCGTTTCACTGTCACGAAGTTTCTCATTAAAACGAACAACTTTACCCGCATCCGAGAACAACATAATATCGTTGTAACCGTCGGTAATAGCAACGCCAATTAAGGTGTCATCATCACGTAAGTTAAGGGCTATAATACCGTTAGCACGTTGGTTTTTGTAAGCGGTAAGTGCTGTTTTCTTAACAGTACCTGAAGCCGTTGCCATGATAATAAACTTGTCTTCTGCATATTCACGAACCGGTAATATTGCGGTAATACGTTCACCTGCATCAAGCGGTAAAATATTAACAATAGGTCGGCCACGAGCAGTACGACTCGCTAAAGGTAATTGGAACACTTTCAACCAGTAGAGTTTTCCGCGATCTGAGAAACACAAAATAGTATCGTGAGTATTGGCAATTAATAAACGTTCAATGAAATCTTCTTCTTTCATCTTAGTCGCTGCTTTACCTTTACCGCCACGGCGTTGTGCTTGATAGTCACTTAAAACTTGGTATTTAACATAACCTTCATGCGATAACGTAACCACAACATCTTCTTCTGTGATCAAGTCTTCCATCGATAAGTCATGCGAAGCATTAGTAATTTCAGTACGACGTTCATCACCAAAATCATTACGGATAGTTTCTAGCTCTTCACGAATAATTTCCATTAAACGTTCAGGCGAACCTAATATATGTAATAACTCAGCGATAATATCGAGTAATGCTTTGTATTCAGATAAGATTTTTTCGTGTTCTAAACCAGTCAACTTATGTAAGCGAAGATCTAATATCGCTTGTGCTTGTTGCATAGTTAAGAAATATTGACCGTCTTGAATACCGAAACCTTCTTCAACCCATTCAGGACGTGCTGCGTCATCACCAGCGGCGCTGAGCATATCGGCAACATTACCTAAATCCCAACCACGTGCCAGCAGTTTTTCTTTTGCTTCACTTGGCGTTGGTGAATTTTTAATTAATTCAATAATCGGGTCAATGTTCGCTAATGCAATCGACAAACCTTCTAGTAAATGCGCGCGTTCACGTGCTTTACGTAATTCAAAGATAGTACGACGAGTAACAACTTCACGGCGATGAAGGATAAACTCTTCAAGCATTTCTTTGATATTAAATAATTTAGGTTGGCCGTTAGTTAACGCCACCATATTTAAACCAAAAGAAACTTGCATTTGGGTAAGTTTGTACAAGTTATTTAAAACAACTTCACCGACTTCTCCACGTTTAATTTCAATAACCATGCGCATGCCGTCTTTATCAGACTCATCGCGTAGCGCTGAAATACCTTCAAGGCGTTTTTCTTTTACCAGCTCCGCCATCTTTTCGATAAGGCGCGCTTTGTTTACTTGATAAGGTAACTCATGAACAACAATCGTTTCTTTACCGGTTGTTTCATGAACTTCGATATCGGCACGGGCGCGAATTTTAATTTTGCCACGACCAGTACGGTAAGCTTCTTCGATACCGGCACGACCACTAATAATACCGGCTGTCGGAAAATCAGGACCAGGTATATGTTCTAATATCTCTTCAAAGGTCAAATCACTATTTTCAATCAGTGCTAAACAACCGTTTATCACTTCTGTTAAATTGTGAGGAGGTATATTGGTTGCCATACCTACCGCGATACCTGAGGTACCATTCACTAATAAATTAGGAATACGCGTTGGCATAACAACAGGTATATATTCAGTACCGTCATAGTTAGGTACAAAATCTACCGTTTCTTTATCAAGATCGGCTAAAATAGAATGTGCTATTTTTGACATTCTGATTTCGGTATAACGCATTGCTGCTGCAGAGTCACCGTCAACCGAACCAAAGTTACCTTGACCATCTACTAGCATGTAGCGTAATGAAAATGGTTGTGCCATACGTACTATTGTATCGTAAACGGCAGTGTCGCCATGTGGGTGGTATTTACCTATTACATCACCAACAACACGTGCTGATTTTTTGTAAGGTTTATTGAAGTCATTACCAAGTACATTCATCGCGAATAATACGCGGCGATGAACAGGTTTTAAGCCGTCTCGTACATCTGGTAATGCACGACCTACAATTACGCTCATGGCGTAATCTAGATAAGAATTTTTTAGCTCATCTTCAATATTGACAGGTACAACATTGTTTGACAAATCGGTCATAAGTCGATGGTATCCCTTAACTTAGCAAGAATTTTGAAAGTTTTTTCGAAATTATAATTATTAATTAACACAGCATACTAGCATAGTTTTAATGAGATGCCATACCGCTTTATTATCTAAAAAGCACTAAAAATGGCCGTGCTGAAAAGTCACAAATCCCCAAGTGGTTATTTATTGTTCAGCATTTTATCTGCCTCAATATTGTTAAGATTTTTGTTGTTCAAAAACACGGCGTTTTGCAATCGCTTTTTCAGTAATAGTTTTATCTAAAACTTTACCCAAGCCAAGTAAAAAATAAACTTCAGCGATAACAAACAATGGACCAATAAGTAATTGATTAATATCATCGAGAAAAGCAGGTTTTGCTTTTTCATAGTGATGACCAATAAATTGGATAACCCAACCAATAACGAAAACGCCGATAGCAATTAGAATATGATGTTCTGCTGTCACAACTTCATGAACACTCCACATTAAAGGGCCAAATAAAATAAACGCGAATAGTGCCAGTGGCAACGATAACAATAGATAATAAAACAGCACAATAACCGGTACTATGCCTGCCAAAGTAAAGTTAACCTGTTCAATACCTAAGTAATTATTAATAAATGTTGATTCAATTTCAAAGGAAACACTGGCCAGTAATAAGGCAATTGACCAAATAATCATCGGCACACCAATAAAGTGGCTGTTAATGTTTTTTCTATTTAAATGGACACTTTTATAAGTGGATAGTTGTTCTACTACTGATTTCATTATGACCTCTTAGGGTTTATCTCATCTTACTTGTTAAGCAATAATTTATCGCTATAGCTACTCAACATCAAGATACAATTACAATGCATTTTACGCCAAGTCGCTATATTGTTCTATTGATTCGGTTGCTCATAATAAAAAACCCTGCCGAAGCAGGGTTTTATTTATCAACATAAAGTGAACGGGTTGCCCCTTTCTTTAGGTTATTTGGGTGTAGCTTGTAGATTTAATGTCATACCTGAAGCTGCTGAATAACCGTAGATATCGACATACCATACACCTTTAGCTGGGTCGGTAAAGTTACAAGCTTCATTGTTACCATTTTTATAAGGACGACAATCATAAACAGACGTTGTTGACTGTTTACCTTGTGTTACATATAAATCTGCATCACCTGAACCACCTGAAAGTGTAACCGTTAGATCGGCATAACCATCGGCTAAGTCAAGGGTGTAACGTTTCCATGTTCTTCTTGCAACAGTAACATTATTAATTGTGCTATCAATCGGATTAATCGTATTACCACCACCCGTAGTAGGTTCAGTGTAACTACCCGTTAAACTAACACCAGCAAAATCACTATAGGCTTTAAGTCTTACGTAGTAAGTGCCACCGGCTTGCGTACTTGCACACGATTCAACATTACCTGATTTATAAGGGCGACAATCGTAAACACTGTCGGTTGGCTCAGCACCAAACTTCACATATAAATCTGCATCACCACTACCACCTGTCATAGCAAAATTAATATCTGTTGCGCCAGCAGGTACTTCCATGGTGAAAACTAAATCATTACCCGTTGCAGCCGTTAACTCAGTTTTAACCTGACCATTTTCAAGGACAGTATCTGGTATTGTTCCACCACCACCGCCAGTGTCACCGCCAGAGCCATCACATCCATTCGCGGTAATGTAATCGATCGCATCTTTAGTTTGGGCTAAACCATAACCAAATTTGACATCGCGACCCGCAGCACCTAAATCTTGTGCACTACTATTTAATACGTTACGAATTTCAACGTTAGTACAGCTTGGGTGATGACTCCACACCAAGGCAGCAACACCAGCAACATGAGGAGATGCCATTGAAGTACCACTCATTTTGCCATAATTACCCGCGCCAATATTTATACTGGCGCTTAAGCCAATATTATTTTTCATCGCTGCGCCGTCCGTATCAGATACGGTAACACTTGGGATAGAGGTTGCGTTTGCGTCACCTAATGTGCCACCAAAGCTTCCCGGTGCATTGTTATAAAGAATTGCGCCTACACCCCCGCTGTCTTGACAAGCTTTAACTTTATCGTAAAACGAAATATTGCCACGTTGAATTAAACAAACACTACCTGCAGCGCCTGTATCTATAGTTTCGCCCGTGGCAAAATCATAGAGAGAACCCGTTGCTTGACCTTGGTTTTCCATCGCATTGGCGGTATAACCGACATTAGCGACAGATACTTCAACGACTGAACCTGAACCTTCAGGATAAATAGAATAAACATCAACACCTGGACCAGATATCTCTACTTGGCTATTTTTTTGTGAAAAGTCAGCTAAGGCTTTATTACTGTCAACAGCAGCAACTGACATCACTGCATCGTAAGAAGCAGGAAAGTTTTCTAAATCAGTAGTTGCTGTAGCAACCCCATCATTACCGGCTGCAGCTATAAGTAAAACGCCTGCATCATAGGCCGCTTGAATACCATTTTGTTCGCTTGTACTTGAACCAGAACCACCTAAGCTCATATTAATAACGTCTGCGCCGTTACTGACACAATCATTAATAGCACTAACAAGTGTTGAAGAATATCCCCAGCCCGCGGCATTAAATACTTTTATAATGTGCAAATTAGGATCGGTGCCAATAACACCGCGAACACCAATACCATTGTTAAGCGCGGCAATTGTTCCTGCTACGTGAGTACCGTGTGGACCACCTTGATCATACCAGTTACCTGTACCACTATTGCTTGTGCCAGTTATTGTGCCTCCTTGTGCCCCCATGTCTTCATGAGGTAGGTCTAAACCTGAATCAATAATACATATTTTCTTACCGCCAGCATTGGCAGAAGCAATCATATCGTCAACTTGATCGGCTTGAACCATACCAATACCATAAGGCACCGTTTGTGCCATAAAGCGACGTGGTAGATCTTCTTCTACGTATTCGACATTATCGTCCATCGCTAAATTCATCGCTTGTGATGAAGATAGCTCAGCACTGATCATATTTACATCTGGAAATTCGGCTTTAACATTGACCCGCAATTTCTTTAATTTTTCCTTAACAGCGGCAAGACGAACAAAGGCGTTTTGGCTACCAATGAAACTCGTTGCTTGATTGCTGGCTGCTTGGTTATTAGCTGCTTGCTTGTATTTGATAATAAAGCGTTTGGGTAAAGGTGAACTGGTCACTTCAGATAATACATTATCTGCGTTTTGTACGCTAAGCGGTTGGGCAGCGTAAAGTGCTGTCGATATTGATACCGACAATATACTAGCAGTGGTCAATATTAATGATTTCTTTGTTATCTTATTCGACATCTATATTCCTACCTATTAAGTTAATTTTAATTATTATTTTTTTGCTGGGGGAATTTCAAATGAGAGTGATACATCATTATCGAAGCAGCAATGACCATAACATCAAGGTTTAATATATTACAAGCATGTTATTTAAATGTTAAATAAAAGAAACAACAATAAGAGTGATAATTACATAAAAAGCAACGAGTTATAATATTAAACTTTCTTTTTACTGCTCGATGTTAGTGGATAAAGGCTTAAATCAAGGGTATTTATAGCCGATAAAAATCAGTAGTGAGTAAGATAGTAGCGATAAAAAGTCTTAATGTGCCCTACTTTTCTCAGCCTTGGCTCGTCTGCATTAGCATATGACTTATCCACTTTTAACGAGGATAACAAACTCAACGTTCAGTACTAGGCGAACCATTTACTTTAGTTTAGAATTACTGACAATAATTGATTAAAATAATGAAAATGTAATGTCGACAACTAACAACACTAAAGCTGTTAACGTAAATGAAGAAGAAATTGCCAAATTTGAAAAGGTTGCAAGCCAGTGGTGGGACCTTGATGGTGATTTTAAACCATTGCATCAAATAAACCCTATTCGACGACAATTTATTTGTCAGCATGTCGGCGACATTTTTGGTAAAAAAATTATTGATGTTGGCTGTGGTGGGGGTATTTTAGCTGAGAGTTTAGCCAAACTTGGTGGCGATGTTACTGGGATTGACCTCGGCGAAGAACCATTAAATGTAGCAAGATTACATGCGCTGGAGAGTGGATTAACGGTCAATTATCAAAAAATACCTGCCGAAGACAAAGCGATTGAGCAACCCGAAAAATTTGATGTTGTCACTTGTATGGAAATGCTTGAGCACGTACCCGATCCCGCTTCAATTATAGAAGCTTGCGCTCAAATGGTAAAACCCGGCGGTTATGTCTTCTTTTCAACCTTAAACAAATCAATAAAGTCATATTTATTGGCTATTGTTGCCGCCGAAAAAGTCCTTAAAATAGTCCCTGACGGTACACACGACCACAAAAGTTTTATTCGTCCATCGACCTTAATTGGCTGGGCTGAATCATTTGATCTCAAATGCATTGATGCCGCAGGCATTCATTACAACCCGCTGACAGAGAATCACAAACTTATTTCATCACTAGATGTGAATTATATTCTTTGTTGTCAAAAAATATAAATAAGGGAAAGTACATTGCAAAATACTAAAATTTCAGGGGTATTATTTGATCTTGACGGTACCTTATTAGATACCGCCAATGATTTAGGTGCTGCACTTAACTACGTTTTACGAAAATATAACTTAGCAGAAGTAGCCCGTGAAGATTATCGTCCAATCGCTTCTGATGGCGCATTAGGGTTATTAACACTGGGTTTTGCACAAGCTTTGAAAAACTATGATTACGAAGTGTTACGTGCGGAATTTCTCGCTTATTACCAAGAAAATATTGCGGTACATACCTGTCTTTATCCTGGCGTAGCTCAATTACTGTTGACGTTGAATGAACGAAACATTCCTTGGGGTGTTGTCACGAATAAGCCAGAAGGTTTAACAAGACTATTATTGCCTTATTATAGTGAATTCGAAAAATGTTTATCACTGGTTGGTGGTGATACTTTCACCAACCGAAAACCACACCCAGAGCCTATCCTCAAAGCTTGTGAACAAATATCAGTGCCAAGTGAGCTATGTTTGTATGTCGGAGACGCTTTGCGTGATATTGAAGCCGGCAATAGTGCTCAAGCAACTACCGTCATTGCAAAGTGGGGCTATATTATCGCTGGTGAAGATTGTAAAAACTGGCAAGCGGACTATCACGCTGAAACCCCCTTAGATATCTTATCATTACTGTAATAATGTTAAGCCAAACGCGAATAAAGTAACGGTTTAAATCCAGTGATATAGGTCCTTAACTTACTATAACCAACACAGAAAAAAGCCACTCAACAGTGGCTTCTTTCTTAATAAAACACCCATAATAAAGTAGAGCTTGGTTACCTGTTAGTCAATATTGTCAGGGCCTACTCGCACAATTAACTTACCAAAATTCTCACCTTCTAATAAACCAATAAAAGCATTTACTGTATTTTCTAGCCCGGCAATTAAATGCTCTTTATAGTTAATCTCACCTGCTATTAACCATTTTACCATTTGCTCGCTAAACTCGTTATAACGATGACCATAATCATCAAAGACAATAAAGCCTTGCATTTTTATACGCTTAACAAGTAATGTTCCCATCAATGAAGAAAGTCTGTCAGGTCCACTAGGTAATTCTGTCGCATTGTACTGAGAAATTAAGCCACACAAAGGAATACGGGCACAGCTATTTAATAGTGGCATAACAGCGTCAAAGACTTTACCGCCAACGTTTTCAAAATAGACATCAATCCCTGATGAACAAACGGCCGCTAATTGCTCAGCTAAATCATCACTTTTATGATCAAGACAATGATCAAACCCTAAACTGTCAACTGCATAGGTACATTTAGTCTCACCGCCAGCAATACCGATCACTTTACAGCCTTTTAATTTAGCTATTTGACCCACTAAACTTCCAACCGCTCCTGTTGCCGCAGCAACGACTACCGTTTCACCTGCTTTTGGTTGACCGATATCCAATAAACCCATGTAAGCCGTTAGCCCAGGCATACCCAAAACACCTAAGGCATGAGACGGGTTAACCATATCATTATCAAGCTTGAGCAATTCACTACCATGAATAACGCTATAATCCTGCCAGCCACCAAAAGCGACAACCCAATCACCTTTTGTGTAATCATTGTGATTTGACTCTTCTACTCGACAAACACTTCCACCCACCATCACTGCATTTAAAGCGACGGGATCGGCATAAGACTTAGCATCATTCATTCGCCCTCGCATATAAGGGTCGAGTGAAAGAAAAACCGTACGAAGTAATACATCGTTAGCTTGAGGGATGGGTTTATTACTAGTAACGAGATTGAAGTTTTCTGCTTTTGGCGCGCCAACGGGTCTTGATGCTAGCACCATTTGGCGATTGATATCTGTTGTTTGAGTCATAAGAGTTACTCCTGTAAAGAGCCAGTAAAAGCGCTAAGTGTGTTGGGATTAAAAAAGGCCAATATAAGAGAAATATATCGACCTTTTATGAATAGGGGCAGCGTGTCAATTAAACAGGCTACTCATTTTTATTTTATCTTTACAAGGCTTGCGTTAAAATCTCTCGGCTTATTGCTAGAGTAATATCACTGTTTTCACCTAGTGCTGTCATGCCATGTTGCTCTAATCGTTCGACAAGGGAATCAATATCAGCGCTACCAAGATCAACGTGAGATAAGCGCGTTGGTACCTGCATCTTTTCAAAAAACTCTTCTGTTAAACGGATAGCTTGATCAATACGTGCATTATCATCACCTTCAGTTATCTGCCAAACACGTGTTGCATATTGAAGTAATTTTTCACGCTTTTGCTCACGACGTACTTTCATCACGGCAGGTAACACAATAGATAAGGTTCGAGCGTGGTCAATACCAAAGGCACCTGTTAATTCATGGCCTATCATATGTGTTGACCAATCTTGTGGTACTCCAGCACCAATAAGACCGTTTAGTGCCATAGTGGCCGACCACATAATATTTGCTCTAACGTCTAAATCATCTTTAGTTGCCGGGGCTAAGGCTTTAGGTCCTTCTTCAATTAAGGTTTGTAATAAACCTTCACTGAACCTGTCTTGTACTTTGCCATTAACGCTGTAAGTTAAGTACTGTTCAATGGTATGAATAAAAGCATCAACAACACCATTACCAATTTGACGATCTGATAATGAGAAGGTCACACTTGGGTCTAACACCGCAAATAATGGACGCACTAAAGGACTAGAAAAAGGGAGCTTATTACCGTCTCGTGTTACCACGGAATTACCATTACTTTCTGAGCCAGTGGCAGGTAAAGTTAACACCGCGCCAATGGGTAAAGCTTTAGTGAACGCTTGCTGTTTGGCAAGAATATCCCAAGGGTCATCACCTTCAAATAATGCCGCAGCGGCAATAAATTTAGCGCCATCAACAACAGAGCCACCGCCAACAGCAAGTAAATAATCAATGTTTTCAGCTTTGATGATCGTTTGCGCTTTCATTAAAGTGTCGTAAGTTGGGTTAGGTTCAATGCCTGAAAATTCAAAGTAAGTGTGCTCTTTAAGCGCATCAATAACTTGCTTATAAACACCATTACCTTTGATTGAACCTCCACCGTAAACAATGAGTACTCTTGCATCTAATGGTATTTCTTTTGAAATGGTTTGAATTTCTCCCGGCCCAAAATTAATTTTAGTTGGGTTTTGAAAATTAAAATTTAACATTTATATGTCCTTAAAGGTAAAGTGTTAAATCGATTAGCTAAACAGGTTAGCTAATCGAGTTGTCTGTTCTAAGTAACTATGCTGAAAGGTGAGTTAATAATTTTTCAGCGGCTAATGCCGAGCTAGCTGGGTTTTGACCGGTAATAATGAGGCCATCTTGAATTGCAAAGGCATGCCAATCTTGAGCCTTTTGGTATTCGCCGCCACGTTTAATCAATTCATCTTCTACTAAAAATGGCACAACTTCAGTTAGTTGAACCGCTTCTTCTTCACTGTTAGTAAAACCGGTTACGGCTTTGCCTTTAACAGCAAAATCACCAGAAGGTTGTTTTACATTTAACAAGGCAGCGCTTGCATGACAAACTGTTGCAACAGCTTTTCCGGCGTTAAGAAAGTTTTCAATCAAGGTAATTGAGTCAGTATTGTCGGTAAGATCCCATAATGGACCATGACCACCAGGATAAAATACTGCATCAAAGTCAGCTTCATTAACAGAAGCTAATATTAGCGTATTAGCGATTTTAGCTTGTGCTTCGCTATCTGCATCGTAACGGTCTGTCGCAGCTGTTTGAAAGTCTTCAAGTGTGCTGGTTGGGTCTATTGGTGCTTGTCCACCCTTAGGTGTTGCTAAAGTAACTTCGACACCAGCATCGATAAAAGCATAATAAGGGGCGGCAAATTCTTCAACCCAAAAACCGGTTTTTTGGCCTGTGTTACCAAGCTCATCATGTGAAGTAAGTACCATTAATATTTGTTTAGTCATTATCATTCATCCGTTTGGTTATATAAGTGAGTTTAGGTGTTCGTTTATTCAATGTAGCTAGTATATGCCTAAGAACAAAAATGAACAATGCAGATAAAACTGACATCATTGTATCAATAATTGATACAATGATTAGCAAAGTAAATGATTAACTGGTTATTACCTCAATAGGTGCTGTTATGGATATCTCATTTGAACAACTCAAAAGTATGGTTGTATTCGCTCAAGTCATTGAACAAGGTAGCTTAAGTGCAGCCGCTAAACATTTAGGACTATCAAGAGCAGTAGTAAGTTATCATTTGAAGAAGCTTGAAGCGCAGCTCGAGGTAAAGTTACTTAATCGTTCAACACGTGCGATTAACCTGACCGAAGCGGGTCAAGCCTATTATGAACGCTGTCGAGTTATTGCTGAGCAAGCCAGTGCCGCTAATCAGCAAATTGAAAATTTCAAAAATGAACCTATCGGCTTACTTAAAATAACGTGCCCGGTAAATGTTGGTTTGCAGACCGTTGTGCCGGCGCTGAACGAATTTAAAAAAATTTACCCCAAAATAGCACTCGATGTGATGTTAACTGATGAGGTCGTTAATATTATGAAAGAAGGTATCGATTTAGCGATTCGCGGTGCCCCCTTACCTGACTCTGGTTTACAAGCAACTAAACTGGCGACGCTACAAACATGCCTTTGTGGCGCACCTGAATATTTTCTGCAATTTGGCCGCCCCACTAAACCGGCTGATTTAAGCGACCACCAATGGGTTATTTATAAATTAACCTCTGGAGTGTTAACCTTGACTAAGGGCAGTCGTTCGTTCAGTGTCACCACAAAAGGCAGTATTAGTACCAATAATGCCGCCGCACGTACTGCCTTTGTTGAAGCAGGACATGGTCTGGGCCGTATTCCTATTTACGATGCTTGGCCAAAAATAAAAGCAGGCACTTTAGAAACAGTGCTAGATGATTATGCTTTTAGCGACATTAATGTCTTTGGTGTATTCCCGCCTGGTACAGCCAATTCCAAAAAGCTGCGCTTATTACTTAACTTCTTAAAAGAGTATTTCACCAGCCAAAGTATAATAAAAAAGCAATAACCCCACTTATTAATGTATATATTTTTGTGTGGACCAACCGCTCTTATGATCTACTAATAACTAGCGGATAAACTTTATACAAGTTGTCATCGTAACGCTTAACCTAAACAGTCATATCAGCATTATTGTTCATTTAGTGCCCTTCCTGCTTAAAAAAAAGCAACATGTTGTTTTTATTAGAAATTAAGTTTTAGCTGACAAAAACAACCAATAAACGGGTAATTTTATTTAAAAATAAATTACCCACAAAAATTAATTAAAATAAACGTTGCGTTTTTGTAATATCAAAAATAAAAAGCACTACTAAGTTAGTCGTTACTAACTGAACTTTTACTCTAAAGAAAGTTATTAAAAACTATGCTTTTTATCACTTGCAAAAACAGCAAAACCTCATTATCTTGTGATCAGTTTTTAGAAAACCCCTATATATAGTGTATTTGTTGTTCAGATGTTTTTTTGTGCTAATTTACATTTTAGGGAAATATAATACTGATAAGTGTTCACTTAACGTTTTCTTTAGTTGACAACGTTAGGTAAATAAAGCGACCAGCATAATTAATAAATGACAGGCTCTTCATGACTAATAATCTTTTTGTAAGTAAGCGTAACGGCAAAAAAGAACTCATCGATTTAGAAAAAATTCATCAAGTTATCACTTGGGCTGCTGAAGGCCTTGATAACGTTTCGGTGTCACAAGTTGAGTTGAAATCTCATATTCAATTCTACGACGGTATCAAGACTGCTGACATTCATGAAACTATCATTAAAGCCGCCGCTGATCTTATTTCAGAAGAGACACCTGATTATCAGTATTTATCAGCACGTTTGGCTATTTTTCATCTACGTAAAAAAGCCTACGGCCAATTTGAGCCGCCTAAATTATTTACCCATGTTGTTAGTATGGTAGAAAATGGTAAATATGATGAACATCTTCTAGCTGATTACAGCGAAGCAGAGTTTGAACAAATGGAAAAATTTCTTGTTCATCCTCGCGATTTAGACTTTAGTTACGCCGCAGTCAAACAATTAGAAGGTAAATACCTTGTCCAAAACCGGGTAACGGGTGAAATTTACGAAAGTGCTCAGTTTTTATATATCTTAGTGGCCGCTTGTTTATTTGCTAAATATCCTGTTGAAACACGTTTAAAATATGTTGAAGGTTTTTATCACGCGATTTCAACCTTCAAAATATCGTTACCTACACCTATTATGGCAGGGGTACGTACGCCTACTCGTCAATTTTCATCTTGTGTATTAATTGAATGTGGTGACAGTTTAGACTCAATAAACGCGGCTTCTAGCTCTATTGTTAAATATGTTTCACAACGAGCAGGCATTGGCATCAATGCTGGCCGTATTCGCGCTTTAGGTAGTTCGATACGTAATGGTGAAGCCTTTCATACCGGTTGTATTCCGTTTTTCAAGCATTTTCAAACGGCTGTTAAAAGTTGTTCACAAGGGGGAGTTCGAGGCGGCGCAGCAACGTTATTCTACCCACTTTGGCATTTAGAAGTTGAAAGCTTACTGGTCCTTAAAAATAACCGAGGTGTTGAAGAAAATCGTGTCCGTCATTTAGATTATGGCGTGCAATTCAATAAGCTTATGTACACACGCTTAATTAAAGGAGAGTCTATTACTCTCTTTAGCCCGAGCGATGTTCCTGGCCTTTATGATGCTTTTTTTGAAGACCAAGAGAAATTTGAAGCCTTGTATGTAAAATATGAAGCGGATGATTCAATTCGTAAAAAATGCATTAAAGCTATTGAGTTATTCACCTTATTTGCTCAAGAGCGTGCCAGCACAGGTCGAATTTATTTACAGAATGTTGATCACTGTAATACGCACAGCCCATTCGATCCGAAACAAGCACCAATTCGCCAAAGTAATTTGTGTTTAGAGATTGCGCTACCGACACAACCAATGAATGATATTAATGATCCAAATGGCGAAATTGCCCTTTGTACTTTGTCAGCCTTTAACTTAGGCGCAATAGAAAGCTTAGATGAATTAGAAGGTTTATCAGACCTTGCAGTTCGAGCGCTTGATAGTTTACTTGATTATCAAAACTACCCGATGCCAGCTGCTTACAATGCCACTATAGGCAGAAGAACATTAGGTATAGGCGTAATAAACTATGCTTATTACTTAGCTAAAAACGGCGTGTATTATTCAAATGGCAGTGCTAACAATTTAACTCACCGTACCTTTGAAGCCATTCAATTTAATTTATTGAAAGCATCAAATGAATTAGCAAAAGAAAAAGGCGCTTGTCCTAAATTTAATGAGACACGTTTATCACAAGGTATTTTACCGATTGATACTTATAAAAAGACCATTGACGACATTACCGGTGAACCCCTTCATCTTGACTGGGAAACTTTGCGAGAGAGTATCAAGACACATGGCGTAAGAAATTCAACGGTTTCCGCGTTAATGCCATCTGAAACTTCATCACAAATTTCAAATGCTACAAATGGAATTGAACCACCAAGAGGTTTAATCAGTATAAAGGCTAGTAAAGATGGTGTTTTAAAACAGGTTGTACCTGAATATCAAAGATTAAAGGGTAACTATGAGTTACTTTGGAATATTCCAAATAACGAAGGTTACTTGCAGCTAGTGGGTATCATGCAGAAGTTTATTGACCAAACCATCTCTGCAAATACTAACTACGACCCTGCACGCTTTGAAGGCGGAAAAGTACCGGTGAAGCAAATCTTAAAGGATATTTTAACCGCTTATAAATTAGGCGTTAAAACCATGTATTACCATAACACCCGTGATGGTGCGTCTGAGAATATGCTCGGATTAGAAGAAGAAGACTGTGAAGGCGGCGCATGTAAAATTTAATTGTGCGCACAAAAAAAAGCTTCATTGTTTTTTAACAATGGAGCTTTCAGCATAATCAGTCATACCTATAATTTTTAAAAACAAAATTTCGATAACAGGCTGTGACTTTCATGCGTGTTATCAAGGAGTAATAGATGTCCTACACCACGTTTAATCAAGTTCCTAATAATGCGCTACTCGAGCCAATGTTTTTAGGTAACAGTGTCAATGTCTCACGATATGACCAACAACGTTTTATCGCCTTTGAAAAACTTATTGAAAAACAGTTATCGTTTTTTTGGCGTCCTGAAGAAATTGATGTATCAAAAGACAGATCTGATTGGCAAAGTTTAACGCCTTCAGAAAAGCATATTTTCATTTCCAACCTAAAATATCAAACTTTGCTTGATTCTATGGCAGCACGCTCGGTGAATGCGATGTTTTTACCGCTGGTTTCATTACCAGAAGTAGAAACTTGGATAGAAACCTGGGCTTTCAGTGAAACCATTCATTCTCGCTCTTACACGCATATTTTGAGAAACTTGTTTTCAGATCCAAGTGAAATATTTGACGACATCGTTGTTAACCCAGCTATTTTAAAGCGTGCATCCAGTATTTCTAAATACTTTGATGCCGTGATCATCACCACACAACTACTCCAGTCACAAGGTGACGGTACCTATGAAGTCGATGGTGAAATGATTGAAGTATCAACTCGCAAGCTTAAAGAGCGCTTATACTTGGCTGTTTGTTCGGTCAACGCTTTAGAAGCCATTCGCTTTTATGTCAGCTTTGCCTGTTCATTTGCTTTTGCCGAGCGTGAGTTATTAGAAGGTAACGCAAAAATTATTAAGCTTATTGCTCGAGATGAAGCTTTGCATTTAACCGGTACTCAACATATTTTAAATAACTGGTTATCCGGTAGAGATGATCCTGAAATGAAAATCATTTCTCAAGAAATGAAAGAGCAAGGATTACAGATATTTCTTGATGTTGTTGAACAAGAAAAAGAATGGGCTCAGTACCTATTCAAAGACGGTTCAATGATTGGCTTGAATGCGGCAATATTAAATCAATATATTGAGTACATTAGTAATCAACGCTTAACGGCTATTGGTTTTGATGCACCCTTTGATATAAAAAGTAACCCATTACCATGGATGAATGCTTACTTAGTATCAGACAATGTTCAGGTCGCTCCACAAGAAACAGAGATATCGAGTTACTTAGTTGGTCAAGTCGACTCTTCTGTATCAAGTGATGATTTTGATGGCTTTGACCTTTAATGGTTTTAACCTCCAGATAAAGAAGCGATTATCATGCTTTCTTATCACATCATTAGCACATTTTGCGTTTAAGCCTTTTTAAATGAAAAGTGCTAATGATATGGCTATGTGCCCGCAAAAATTGTCTGAAAGTAAGAAAGCTCATCGTATTTTTGTCGATAATAAAACCATTACCTTTCAAGCCAACGATAAAAGTTTACTAGAGTGTTTAGAAAAGGCTAATGTGGAAGTGCATTATCATTGTCGTGACGGTTTTTGTGGGGCGTGTCGAGTAACCTTAGTTGAAGGCGAAATTAGCTACCCTCAAGGAGAGCCACTCGCTTTTATTGGCGATGGAGAAGTGCTCTCTTGCTGTTGTGTGCCAAAGAGTGACATCAAACTTATCGTTGAATAACTTAATACTAGCATTATTAACGGGTCTTTAAAGATTGGAGAATCAACGTGTATAGATGTTGAGCGACAAATATACCCGTCACTCATCATCAACATCTATTAGTCTTATATTTATAATTGCGCGCTTAACCTAACTTCTATACCGCCTAAAACCTTAGTTAACTCTGCGGCAACCGGTTGATACAATTGTTGATAACGCGCAGTATCTTCGACACTTACCGCTTCATCTAGCGCTTTAGTCAATTCAAACAGTTGCATAGCTCCTACTGAGCAAGAAACACCTTTTAAGGTATGTACTAAGTGTTTACAAGCAGTTTGATCATCAGTACTGATCGCTTGTTGAATCTTTTCACTGTCTTTTGAATGGTCTTCATAAAACATCACCAGTATTTCAGCAAAAAGATCTTCATCTCCAAGCACATTACCAATACCTATTTCAGCATCAATACCTGGATATTCGTCTTCACTGGTCACCGGTAACTCATCGATAATACCCTCAGCGGCAACCGTATTTGATTCTTGATGCACCTTCACTTTATTTCTACCACTGTGCTTTGCTTCATATAGGCTAAGATCCGCTTCTTTTAATAAGCCTTCTAAGTTCATCTCATCGCCCTTGCCTAATGATAAGCCAATACTGACTGTTACAGACACCTTTTCATCATTAGTATCATCAATATATATTTTACTATGTTCTACTCTTTCTCTTAAGCGTTCGCAGGCAACAAGCGCATTCTCTGCAGAGGTATTTGCCATACATATCGCAAATTCTTCGCCACCAACTCGACCAATAATATCATTATCTCGAAAACAATCGCAGATGATATCAGCAAATTCAACTAGGACTTTATCACCGGTATCATGACCATAATTATCGTTAACCGCTTTAAAAAAATCTATATCGAGCATTGCCACAGCAAGTGGTTTATTAGTGCGTTTTGCTTGGCTAATCGCTTTACCCGCTAAGTCTTCAAAAGCGCCTCTGTTACGAATACCGGTTAAGAAGTCTGTATTAGCTAGAGACTCTAGCTCTAAAGTTTTCTCTAAAAGCCGCAGCGAGGTTCGTATTCTAGCCAATAACACTTTCGGAATATAAGGTTTAGTTACGTAGTCATCTGCGCCAAATTCTAGAGCAGCAACAATTTGATCTTCATCATCTGAAGCCGATAACATAATGACCGGCGTATTGAAAATAATAGGATGATTTTTTAATTTGTGTAACATCTCTAAGCCTGAGATACCCGGCATATACATATCTAATAAAATGAGGTCTATCGCTTGCTCTTCTAAAACCTCTAAGGCTTTTTCTCCAGATTCGGCGGTAAACACATTATAACCTTCTTCACCTAAATCAAACTCTAATAGCATGAGCGTGTCTTTAGCGTCATCAACAGCGAGAATGTTATATTTTTTCTTTGTATTCATAGTTTATTCCCATTGGAAGGCTTATTCGTCATCTTTAGCTGTTAGGTGTTTTTGTAAGATATTAATTAACAAATCATATTCCCTTGATAAATCATTTTGAAGCGATAACAATTCAACGCTATTTTTTATTCTAGCCGATTGTTCAATTTGTCGCGTTAATTTTCCAAGATTAATGCCACCTAAATTTTTTGACGAACCACT
This sequence comes from Colwellia sp. BRX10-9, assembly GCF_014077405.1. NCBI lineage: Bacteria > Pseudomonadati > Pseudomonadota > Gammaproteobacteria > Alteromonadales > Colwelliaceae > Colwellia > Colwellia sp. BRX10-9. The sequence continues at coordinate 37,867 of NZ_JACGVV010000013.1, forward strand.
AACTTTATGTGCTAAAGCTATAATATCATCAAATAATTTATTTTCCATAGCGATAGCTAACTCATTTTTAAGCGCAGGCATATCCTCAATAAATAAACTGATAAGCTGTTTACTTAATTTGTCATTATTTCTAATACGCTTTAAAAAACCTGTTTTATCCCAAATGATATCTTCATTTGTCTTTGAATGACTACTTTTGGAGTTATCACCATGGCTAGTCTGGGTTAGGGGCTCTACAATCTCGTTACTGTTATCATCAGACACGGTTTCAAAGCTATCTAGCCCAACCCATGCCGATATTTTTTTAAGTAAAATATCGGTATCTACCGGTTTAGTCGCGTAATCACTCATGCCTGCCGCTAAACATTTTTCTTTATCACCTTTCATCGCATTGGCAGTCATGGCAATAATTGGAATGTTACGATGAACAACACCAGCCTTTCCTGCCCTTATTGCTTTTGTTGCATCGTAGCCGTCCATTTCAGGCATTTGACAGTCCATAATAATGATTTGGTAGGGAGAATCGTCTGGTGAAGAATCTAAAGCAGCCAGGGCTTCGATACCATTACCAGCAACATCAGCTGACAAACCAATATTGGCTAGTACACCTAAAATGACCACTTGGTTAATACGGTTATCTTCAACCAATAAGATGCGGGTTTTTTTGGCAATGACGCGATTAGCATTTGAATGTTTTAACTTATGCACGTTATGTTGGGTAACAAAGGGTTTATTGACATTCAAAGTGCCTTCTTCGTCTAAAACAAGACTTAACGTAGCAAATAAATCTGCGGTTGTTGCTGGCTTGGGGAAATACGCAGAAAAGCCGAGTTGTTCAAAAAAGTTAGCATCTCCTCTATCACTCATCGACGTCATCATAATAAGTTTAGTTTTTTGTGTATGTCGATGACCCTTCAAGCGCTCACCTAAAGTAACGCCGTCCATGCCAGGCATTTGCATATCAAGAATTGCCGCATCAAAAAAATCAACCGGGTGATTATCAACCTGCTCGATAGCACAAGCGCCATCCTTTGCTTGCGTAACCTCTGCCCCCCAAATAGCTAACTGTCCTTTTAATACCGCCAAATTTGTCGCATTATCATCAACTATTAGTATTTGCTTACCTTTTATGTCTACCTGAGGCATGACTATTTGAGAATTATCACTTTCGTTAAGTAGTATGGTAAAAGTAAACACACTGCCCTGACCTTCGGCACTTGTTACGCTAATATCCCCTGACATCAGTTGGGCTAATTGTTTAACAATGGCCAAACCTAAGCCTGTACCTCCATATTTTCGTGTAGTAGAGGCGTCTACTTGGGTAAAAGAATCAAACAATGTAATCATTTTATTTTCAGGAATACCAATACCCGTATCTGATATGCTGCATGTTAATTGCAACTGATGTTGATGTTTCTTAATCGAGGCTTTAATGAGTACTTCACCGGTCTCGGTAAATTTTATTGAATTACTGACTAAATTTGACAGTATTTGCCGTAAACGACTAGGGTCACCCTTAACTAAAGATTGTTCAACACCGCAAACATCCAGTATCAATTCCAAGCCTTTTTCCTGCGCTTTTATCGCCATCGACTCAGCAAAGTCGCCAAGCTGACTTCGAATATCAAAATCAAGTATTTCAAGTTCTAGTTTTCCTGCCTCTATTTTTGAAAAGTCCAAAATATCATTAATCAAAGATAATAAAGATTGAGCACTTGAACTGGCTAATTGCAAATGATGAGCTTGTTGTTTATCGATATTACTTTGCTGAAGTAAACCTAACATCCCTAAGACGCCATTCATCGGGGTACGTATTTCATGACTCATACTTGCAAGAAACTGCGAGCGCAGCAACAGAGCGTGCTCTGCCATATCTAAAGCGTCCTGTTTTAAAGTACCTAAGTTTTTTTGCTCGGTTATATCACGATGAGTTCCCACCACTCTGAAGTTTTTTTGATCTTTATGATTAACCATTTGACTATGTGTTTCAATATATCGAATAGTTCCATCAGGCAAAGTGATACGATATTCAAAATTAATTACTATGCCTTTCTTAACTTCACGGATAAATTGTTCTTCGACAAATTTAAGATCGTCTATGTGTATAGCAGTTCGCCAAATTTTTTCTGTAGGTACTGTTGAATCTTTATCATAACCAAACAATTCATACATTCGACTGTCCCAAAGACTTAGCCCTGTTTGAATATCATAGTCCCAAACGCCTATTCTTGGGGCTGACAAGGCAAAGTTTAAACGCCATGCCATATCTTTAGCTTCTTCAATACTGCGGATACTTTCTGCTGCCAACAACTTGTTTTCAGTGATATCACGTATTAATCCGGTAAAAACAACATCACCAGAAATATTTATTTTACTGACACTTAAATGCATAAAGAACTTTTCGCCATTTTTTCTTAATGCTGTCAGTTCAAGGGTGCGGCCTTTTACTTCACTTGAAGTATGTTGTAAAAAACATTTAAATTCGTCCACTGGGTTAATAGTATTATCTACGGGCACTAGAAATAGTGCGTTTTTACCAAGGACCTCATTGGTTTGATAGCCAAATATTTTTTCAGCCGCATGATTAAAAGCGAGAATATTACCTTTCCCGTCAATATTTATAACACCATCAGCAATTGAGTTTAAAATAGAATAAAGCTTTGCTAACGCATCTTCTGCACGTATTGTTTCACTTTTTTGGACAATCGACTTTTGCTCTATTTGCATTAATAAATTTTGAAAACTTCTTGCTAAAGCGCCAATTTCATCATTTTCTTGCACCGGTAACTTACCGATAACACCCTGCTCTTCAAATTGGGCAACACCTTTAGTCATCAACAACAAAGCACGTGTTATCCGCTTAGACGCCATAATACAAAACACTAGACTTAATATGGCTAAGATAAAGCTAAATAATATTGCCCGGTTTTTCATACTTTCTAATGATTGCAAATAAATATTACTTTTATTTTCAATAACTAAGTGTAATGGATTTACTTGGCCAAATTCGGCAAACTGAACAGTAGAGTAATAGGCTAATTTATTATCAACATCTATCTCTTTATCTTGCACTAGCTTATCGCTAGTGAGTATTGAGGAAAAAATAACACTCAGCGACGGAAACTTTTCAATCACCTTGATATTGTTTTTATCAACTTTTTGATCGGCTGGAAAATAAATAAAATCACCCGCTGAATTAGCAAGATAAAAAGTAACTTTTTCTAAAGCATTTTCCTTAAGCCGTTCAATAAATAAAGAAAAATCAACTTCTATTGTTATTGAGCCAAAAAGTTCGTTATCAGCCGTATAAATAGGGGTAGCGATAAATAAAGAACTCTGTAAAGGCTTGCCCTGAGTATTTTTTTGATAATATATCTCTGAAAAATACACTTCACCTTTTTTAACTAATAATGCCGCTTTTAATGAATCAAGCGCTATATTTTGACTAGATTGCTCAAAAGGAATGACCTTCACTTGGTCATTTTCATGGTCAACACTGACAATACTGCGAACATGTTTCTCTGTTGTTAAATAACTTATATTTTTATAAATAGGTTGGTTTTTGATAAATTCTTTGAATATCCCCTGTAATTTTTTCCGCCATAACAGGTTTTGTTCATCATCAGATTTGATAGACTCCATAACACCTTGTATTGACGCGGTCTTACTGAGGAAGATTGAGTCGTTGGCACTTTCTCGATAGAAATAGGCTATTAATGGTTTTACAATTTTACTTTTAATATTGAGTTCATCAAACGCCTGCTCTTTAACCAACTGCTGGCTTTCAATATAAAATACAGTGCCAACCGCAAAAGCAATAAGGAGTGATAAAGAAAAGCCAGCAAATGGAATTTTAAAAGCTAATGAGCTAAAAACTTTTCCGATAGAGAAGCTTTTACTGGCTTTAGTTAATGGCTGCGCAGTATGATGATGTTCTTTAGATGCGCCATTATTATCTTGTAAATGATTGTTTTTGATAAGTGCTACTTCTCTTTTGGTGAATCTATTCATACGCCGATAAAAATAGAGTCTGAAACAATATTTTTGAGAAAAGGCTAAATATTCAATTGGCTATCAAATAACATACTAGAACCAACGCTTATATGCAATTGTGGTAGATCAACAACAATAACACTGATAACTAAACCTTAGGATATTACAGAGCATTTACTGATAAAATATCACTAAATTAGTCACAATTACTTGCTAAGCGGCTAACAATCATTAGAAATATTCGAGCTGCAATTTAATTATTTTCAATTAAAAAATTTGCCAATTCTTTTGAATTAAACGGTTTTCTTAAAACGGGGTAATGCCATTGTTTATCTTCCTCAGCAATATAACCACTAATTGAAAAGATTCGAATATTAGGAAACTTTGCTTTCACTAATTCCACAGCCTCTCGACCTGAAATATCGGGTAATATCATATCGGTAATAAAAATATCAAAAGGTTGCTCAGTCGCTAAAATGTTCATTAAACCCATTTTATTGTTGGTATGTTCAGTTTTAACGCCTTCGTTTTCTAAATACAAGGAAACAAACTCAGCAATACTTATCTCATCATCTAAAATAAGTACGCGCTTTCCCTTTATATTTAATTGGCTTTTAAGCGTTAAGGGACTTTTTTTCGGGGGATTTTTTAAAATCTGGCACTTAAAGACTAAGGTAAAGTGCGCCCCACCCAAACTGCCATGTCCTGAAACTCGTATATGACCATTATGCTTATATATTGTGCTATAAACATTAGCTAATCCAATACCGTTGCCCTTATTAACTGATTTACTGCTGTAAAAGGGATCAAACACTTTAGTCAAATTACCTTGCTCAATACCCACACCACTATCTTTGACATGAATTTCTAAATTTTGCTGATCATTAATGTTGGCTGATATTTCTATCTGTCCAATTAAGCCTCTTTCGCGGATCGCATCCTGAGAATTTAACACTAAGTTAAGCAATATATTAATAAATTCACCTTGAGGAAACTTTATTTTACAGCATAGTTCATTGGTATGAATGCTAAAGTCTATGGTAGGAAGTAACAATTGCTTAAAAAGATATTGGTTATCAATAATATCCTGTATCGGGTCAAACCGAACCACTTTGATGGTAGGTTTACGCGTAAAAGCTAATAAACGCTCGGTAACGCTTTTACCTTTATCTATCGCATTCTTGACCCGCTCAATATACCTTGAAATATCACGTTCACCTTGGGCGAACTTAATCTCTAACATTTCGGTAGCGCCTAAAGCGACGCCCAGTACATTATTGATGTCATGTGAAACATTGCCAAAAGTATTACCCAGTAAAGCGAGTCGATTACTAATAAGTTGTTGTTGGTCTTTACGAAATTGCTCAGTAACGTTTTCAACAATCCAAATAAATATTCCTTCATCGGCTTCATAGGTTACCGATAAATCAAAAACACTATTGTATTGATCAAAACTAATATGAGTTTCTTTAAGTTGACCACACTTTTTTGCTTTTCGTTTAAACGCAAGATAGTCGGTAATACTGAAATTAATATAATTAAAAAGCACGGCGCTACTGTGGGCAGTTTTTGGTGTTAGATCTTGATAAACGACATTATCTTTGTCATCAATAAAGAAAACCGGTACCTTTATTGTATAATTGACCATAGCGAGCAGTTTTAATTTTTCAAAAATAGTTTCTGATTGGCTAATATCTTTAAATACGCCGAAAACACCAACAACGTCACCCGCAGTATTGAGTTCAACCTCACCAAAACACTCCACTTTCACTTTATTGCCCTGTTTATTTCTTATAGCACTTTTAAAGTAGAAGCCTTGTTTATTGACAATGGCATTATCTAAATAATTTCGTACCTTAACCTGTTCTTCTACCAGGTAAAAGTCTAAGGCCGAAACTACCTTTGGTTGGTAATTAGTGGCGTCTACACCATGAATTTTATAAAGCTCAGTTGACCAATATAAGGTATTATCAATACAATCTAGACGCCAATGCCCTGATTTATTTAAACTTTCCGCTAGCAACAGATAATTATTTCTTTCTTTTAGCTTTTCGACTAATTGATGTTGCGCGGTGATATCTTTAACTGAGCCAAACATTTTATAAGCACGCTCAGCCCTGTATTCGATAATTTTACCAAAAACAGTTACCCACTTCGTAGCACCTTGCTCTGTAGTCATTGACAGCGTTAAATTTATACTGGGTATTTCACCAAGACAATGCGCTTTGGCTTCTTGGTTAAGGCGGGCTAAATCTTCTTCTTTTAACCATTTTTGACCAAAAGAAAGTGGGCCTAAGAATGCTTCTGCAGAATAATCCAACATAGCCATAAATTGTGCGGAATAAAGTAGCGTTCCTTCAATAATATTCCACTCCCAAAAAGCTTCTTCTATGGTGTTTAATATTTTATGGGTGTGTTTTGATAACGCTGCAGATTCTATTTTTTCTGCTAGCTTTTCCCGCTCATTAATCGTTTTATCGTCAGAGCTATCGTTTAACAATGAATCCGAAAGGTAGACGGTATAACCGCCAGCAACTTCACTTGTTTTTATTGTACAATTGAGCATCTCATCTGATTTACTCAATAAGACAACATCTCTAACACCTGATCCACGTTGGAAGTTATGACAAAACTTTAGATGCGAATTAGCAAATTCCTTGGGCAAGAGCATTTCTAGCGGTTGCCCTTTAATTTCTGCTAAACAATAACCAGAAAAACTTTCTGCCCAACGATTACAACCGGTAATAATCCCTTGATGATCTAATTGAATAACCGAAAAAGGAATACTATTGATCGATACCGTTAAATCGTTAGAGGTAGCGTTCAAAATAGTTCATCTTCATCATCAAAATCAACTACTTCCTCTTCTTGTTGTTGATTAAGGACTTCAAGTTCATCAACACTGGCTAAGGCGCCATCAAGTAAATCGGTAACTTCAAGAAAATTTATATCATCTTGTGAGTGTTTTTTTAAAGCACCATGAACCAAGTTGGTCAGATATTGTTCTTGTTCATCTGACATCTCTAGGACATGGAAGCTCATACCTATGTTAGTGACTATCTCATTCATCACTTCCTGTTGATGGTGCTTAGATATGGCAATCATATTTTTGGTAGTAGAAACAGCTTGCTGAATTTTACTTTGTACTTGCACCAGTGAATTTTTATAGGTAATAAAAGCAATACGAGCACCGATGCATTCAATAACAGAGGCGAGTGCATCAATATATATATCAGTATCAATAGCGCCATCTACTAAATTTAAAATAAGGATTGAGCACAGTGGGTGGTTAAAAATAGTTCTAGAACTAAAGCGATATAAGCGAGGTTTAACCCTTAACAGTTTCATTACATCGATTTCTACCGGAGAACAAAAGCCATTTTTAGAACTAAAGAAAAGTGATTTTTCATTGATCGGGTAAAAAGCAATACAGCCATCTAAGTTCATTGTATAAAGAAATGAAAACACTTCATCTCTAATTTTTTCTAAAGTAAAACAATGATTAAGTCGAGATGTTAGCTGCATACAGCTGCCATATTTAGCCGCTTGTGCCATTGAAATATTAATAACTCGATCTTTTGAACTAATTTCTGTTTCAAAGCTATGAATTTTATCTTGATAAGAAATAAGTTTTTTTAGCTTTTTATCCAAAGCTAATAAAGAAATAGGTTTTGCAAGGAAATCATCGGCACCACACTCTAAACCTTTAAGTACAGCATCTTCGGTGGCTAGGCCAGAATACAAGACAAAAGAGGTTGCGACGGTATGTTGTTCAACGTTACGTTTTATCCATTGTGACCCTTTGTCTTCGCCAATATTTTCATCAACTAAGGCGATGTCAAAAAGTTGATTGTCGCTGACTAACTTATCCGCATCTTTAATATTAGTCGCGCACGTTACTTCAAAACTTTCGGTTAATGCTTCATGAAGCAGTTCAAGGTAATCTTTGTCATCATCAATAATTAACAAACGGGGTTTAGGCATAATAATTCCTTTTTTTATGAGATTTCAACCTTAGTAAAGGCAGTTGTTAAGCACTTTTTTGAAAAACACTAGAACGATTACGCCCTTGGTCTTTTGCTTGATATAAAGCGATATCAGCTTGTTTTATTAATTCACTTGCATTGGATACGTGATCGGCAGCGCTTGTTGTTGCAATACCAATACTTACCGTCACATAAGGAAATATTGATGAATATTCGTGTTTTATTTTTTGGCTTAATAGCGCTAAGCTTAATTCTTTTGCTTTAAATCTAGCGCCCTCGACTGGCGTAAAAGGCAACACAACAATAAATTCCTCTCCCCCATAACGAGCTAATGAGTCAGTGGCTCGATTAAGCGTTTCATTAAGCGTATTAGCAACCTGAACTAAACACTTATCGCCTTGTGGGTGACCATAGTTATCGTTATAAGGCTTAAAAAAGTCAATATCTATCATCAATATTGATAATTCCCCTTGTTGTCGCTCATTAATTTGCCAAGCACTAGCGAGGACTTCTTCTAACCCTCTTCGGTTAAGTATCTGCGTTAGCGGGTCAATACTACTGAGTATTTCTAGTTGTTTATTGGCGCGTTCAAGCGCTCCTTTCATTTTGGTAATACGTTCCATCGCTCTTAATTTTGCGCTCAAAATCACTTGTTTTATCGGCTTTGTTAAGTAATCGTCAGCACCCGCATCAATACCTTGAGTTAAATACTCTTCGCTGTCGTTGGAGCTAAGAAAGATAATAGGGAACCATTTGGGGTATTCTTTTCTTATCATTTTTGTTAGCGCAAAACCGTCAACCTCGGGCATTTCTATATCCATAAGCACTAAATCAATGTTTTCTTTCTTTAATGCTGCCATCGCCTGCACATGACCATTAGCAACGACGGCAATATGGCCGCTGTCAATGATCATCGCACTAACAACTTCTCTGATAAACTTATTATCATCCACAACTAAAATGTTCACATTAATGCCTTATTACATGGGCCATAAATTAAAATATTGATGTTTACGATGCCCAAACATATGATGCTTCGACAACATTACCATTATCTTGGAAGTCTAAGCTGTCACACAGCTGCTCAACTAACTCAATACCACGACCGCTAAGCTCGAGTTTATTTGCTGGCTTGTTCACTCGTTGCTCATAGTATTTTTTTATATCAAATCCTTGCCCACTATCTTGTATTTTAATCATAATTCGACCGCCATTTGGAAAGGGGTAATGGCATATTTGTAATTCGATAAAGCCATGCGCTAAATTTTTCAAACGCAATTCTCGTTCTTTATAATATTGAGAGAAACCATCTGCACTGGCTTTTAACTTAGAGCTTAAGCCTAAGACACCATGGTCAAGTGAATTAATAAATAACTCAGTGAGTATGCTGTATAAACTTTGCCAATGCTCTGCATGACCTTCTATATCATTTATTTGATTCATAGCCATAGGAATTGGGTTTATAGAGGCTAAGCGCTTACCACTTAAGGTTAGTTGCCAGTGCCATGCTGGCTCTGTTGCCAAATAGATATCGTCAAGTTGCTTAGCTGAAATATTGGTAATGCCATGACTGGCGACCAGCACGTGCTCCCAACCTCCGCAAGGAATGTCAATCAATGAAATATCATCTTCTTGTGGCATAGCTTGGCAAAAGTCATTAACCGCGTTAAGCACACATTCACTAACCTTATGCGTGATTACGCCATGCTTTGCCGCCTGTTCGAATCGGTCAAAATCAAACATTTCCCCGTGTTCATTTCTCGCCTCGACAATACCATCACTGATTAAGATCATCCGATCGGTTTCTTCAATACCAAATACGGTTAATTTACTATCGGGTAAAAGCTTTGGAAGCACACCTATCGGTGGGTGACTTGACGATATTTGATGTTTTATTTTTCCTTGTTCAGAAAACAAGTAAGCATCGGGTAAGCCCGCATTAAAAACATAAACAGATTTATCATGGCTAGAGATACTGGCAAACCCCGCCGCAAGAAATAAATCTGCAGGCAGTAAATCATAAAGTTGATGATTAATTTGATTAATAATTTCAAATAACAAAAAACCTTTTTTGGTCATTGCTCTAAAGGTTTCCGCTAAGGGAATAGCACCAATAGATGAACGCAGTCCATGGCCAGTAAAATCTCCCAACATAACATTAACGTCACCATTAGGAGATAAAGCCGTTAGTTGTATATCACCACTAAATAACGCGGCGGGTTTTTTAATAATGCCAATGCGGTCAAGCGAGAAGTTTCTTGCCTCAATAACGCCCGACATTAACTGTTCAGCAAGCTCGGCATCTTTTTGTTGTTCTTGTTGTAAAATCTTAACTTGTGCGTATAAATCACTGATTCGTTGGATTGACTTTATTTTAGCTTTAAAAACTTTGGGTGAAAACGGCCTGACCAATATACCGTCACCGCCAGCATCAACACACTCAATAAAGGCTTCATCTGTATCCATACTGGTAATAAAAATCAGTGGGCACAAGCTATTATCTTGCGATAAACTTTTAATTTCTCTTGCTGCTTCATAGCCGTTCATAATGGGCATATTAATGTCCATTAACACTAAGTCAGGCTTATATTTAACATACATTGCCACGCCACGAGCACCATCATTAGCTGTAAAAACACGATAACCTTGCTCTTTTAATAAGACGCTTAAGACTTTGCATTGCATGGCAGAGTCGTCAACAACTAAAGCTAATTTAACATCATTTTTTCCAGCTAACACGGCTATAACCTATAATTCTATGGTGAGTAAACGGTGAAATTGCGCGATTTCTAAAATTTTATTCACTGAATCGCTTGGCTTACTAATCACAACTTTTCCTGAATAGTTTTCAGCATGATCTTTAAGTAATAAAATCATGCCTAAAGCAGAGCTATCCATATAAGTCGCTTTTGATAAACAGATAGTAAACATCGAGTTTTTTTCTTTACAGTTAATATAGGCATCTCGAAAGTGTTGATGCAGTGAGAAATCAAACCGACCTTCAATACTAATTTCTATATTTTTTTTATCTTCTGATACTTGCTTTATAACATTCATAGTCGTTCCTAATAATTTATAATTAAAACAACTCAACAACACCCTCATCCATAGATGACTGAGATACGCTGCGCTGCTCATTTTGATGATGAGATTGTTCGATAAGCGATTGACATTGATGCTGTAATTTTTGTAATGCTTGTGGAGTATTACTATTATTGATTTCAAATTCCATTAAAACTTGATTGAGAGCCGTAATAGTTTCAGTATTATGTTTAAGGGTTGCAAGGGCTTGACACGTTAAGTCTTCAAATTGTAGCGAGCGAATGCCTGTAGCGACTGTTTCAGCAATTTTTGGTGATAATCCAGCAAGCTCTTCAACAATGGCATTGGTTTGTGAAGAAGATTCACCCACATGCTCAACCATAAGACTGACTCGACTTTTAGCCTCAAGTGTTGCGGTCATATCAGCTGAAGCCATAACTTGAATTGAGTTTCTTAGCTTTTCAATGATAATTTGTGCCAATGATATTTCTTCACGAATATTATCATTGAGCTCGGTAGAATTAACTGATAACGCCCTGACTTCATTGGCCACTACAGCAAAACCTCTACCGGCATCTCCGGCTCTCGCTGCTTCTATAGCGGCATTAAGGGCTAATAAATTAGTTTGGCTCGCTAAACTTTCTACTTGTCCCAATAAGCTAAAAATACCGTCGAGCTGTTTACTCATTTCATCGCTAAATGACACGGCGGCTAAACTTTGCTTGCTAGTGGTCATAATCACCTGTAAAAAATCATCTAAAGTCTCACTGGAGTCGTGAACAAAAGACTCTATCGTGGTACCGTTTTCATCAACAGCACCTCGATGATTACCAATAGCAACATTAAGCATGACTTGTTGTTCATCCGTTAAGCTTTTTAAAGACTTGAAACTATCTGCAATCCCAGTCGTAGCCTCTTGAATTAAGATACTGGCCCGGTCAACTTCTGTATCAACGATGGCTATTTGCTGGCTAAGTAAGCTAACAATTTTTGTCAGGGTTATTTTTATTTCTTTTTCATTGTTGTTTACATTAAGCCCATTGCGCCCCTCAACATCACTTGCACTAGATAATGTTAGCAAAGCATGATTATTTTTATATAAGATAATCAAGACAAACGACAGTAATAATGTCAGCGTAATTGATAAGTAACTCAGTTGAAAAAATAAAAGGTCCATCAGTATTACGCCAACAATCACCAGCCCAGTCTTTAATAACAGCATGGCTTTATTTTTCATAAAACACCTCTTTTTTACTCTGTCGAGCCAGTGCAGCATGAGCTAAAATTTCCTTAGGTATATTAACTAATGAGCACTCTTTTACCTGAGCATTTAATGCATGAGCACTGCCTGGCATACCCCAAATTAAACTACTTGCCTTATCTTGGATAATAGTCATAGCGCCAGCATTTTTTAAATTTAATAAACCTTTGGCTCCATCTTGTCCCATGCCGGTTAATAATACCGCTTGAACATTGTTAGCAAGTGGTAGTAAGGAATTAAACAAAATGTCAACGGCAGGCTTGTGGCGGTTAACATCAGGTGAGTCTTCTAAAATACAAAAAAGTGCTCCACCTTTACTTTCTACTTTTAGATGAAGATTACCTGGCGCAATATAAACATTACCCGCTTTAATCTTTTGGCCATGCCTTGCTTCTTGCACATCAACGGCACAAATTTCGTTCATCCGTTGTGCATATCTCGCACTGAATGTTTTTGGAATATGTAAGGTGATAACCACAGCTGGAGAATTACTTGGCAAAGCGGTAATAATCGCTTTAATTGCTTCAGTGCCTCCTGTTGAAGCGCCAATAGCCACTAAATGATTCGAGCGCTGGCAACCTTTAAAGGGTAGTAGACCAGTCGCTAGAGGTTTTGATAACGTGCTGTTAAGTCGAAAATTTTTATTATCAACCGTTGCGGCAAATTTTATTTTTCTCAATAAAGTCTCTTGAAAGGTAGACTTATTAGCAATCAAGGCTTCAAAACTAGGTTTTGCAATAAAATCAACAGCTCCTATTTCTAAAGCTTGTAGGGTGATATCAGCCCCTTTAGTCGTTAATGTTGATAGCATCACTACCGGCATAGGATGCAGTCGCATTAAGTTTTTCAAAAAGGTAATACCATCCATCTTTGGCATTTCAATATCTAAAGTCAGTACGTCAGGATTTAGCTTTTTGATTTGCTCTCGAGCGATCATAGGGTCTTTAGCTTCGCCAACTACTTCAATTTCAGGATCATCTTTTAAAACCTCATTAACAACCGCTCGGATAACCGAGGAATCGTCAATAATTAATACTTTAATTGGCTTCATATAAATAACATCCTAAGCTCGATAGTGGCTAATAAATAGCGCTAAGAAAATTCTACTTCACCTTCTACAGGTGTTTGGTCTATACGGTTTTACTATTCAACACTTTCATCGGTTGATTATTATCGCTAAAATAATTCTACATCACCCTCTACAGGTGTTTGGTCTATACGGTTTTAATATTCAACACTTTCATTGGTTAATTGTTATCAATAAAATAATTCTACGTCACAAGCTCAGCATGTGCTTGGTTTATATGGATTTTAATAATCACTAAAATAATTCCACATCACCTTCTACAGGTGTTTGGTCTATACGGTTTCTGTAAGCACTTTCACGGCGCGCAATAGTATCATTATGTAAATTATCAATCGTTTTAACAAAAGCTCGGCCACTTAGCGGTTCAAACAAAATTTTGCGAGGAAAAAAAGAACCTAAATCTGAACCTTCAACGGGTATCCCTTCATCTGCAAGATATTTCATCACAAAGCTAATATTTCTTTCGCCAATATCAGACATATGTTTTAAGACTTTACCGCCACCAAATACCTTAGCGCGTAAATTTACTTTTCGACCACCATTTTTCAATATCATATTAATGAGGTGTTCCATTGCAAAGTTACCATAACGCGTTGCATCAGATGCCATACCACGTTGTCCCCAATCAACTTCATGGGCTTCTTTATCGGTTAGCGGTAGCATAAAATGATTCATGCCACCTATTCCGCTATGTTCATCCCAAATACAGGCTGAAATACAAGACCCTAACGTGGTCGCTATAGCAACATTTTCTCGAGTCATATAAAACTCACCCGGAAGAATTTTAGCGATAACTTGTTGTCTTTTTGCATCCCAGTAATGATTTATATGGGCAAACTCTGCTAAACATTGTTTTAAGCATTGCTTAACATAAATATTATCTTGTCGATTTAAAACCATGATTATTTGTTCACTTATTATAGAACGGCTAAAATGCTTTTCTAAAAATGGTACGTCCGACACTTTCAAAATGTTGTTGATATTGACCTAAATTTTCACTATGCCCTAAAATAAGCAAACCGCCTGGTGCTAACATTTCATAATACCGGGCAAATAATTCTTGCTGCGTTTTTTTGTCAAAATATATAATCACATTTCGACAAAAAATGATGTCAAATGGCCCTTTCATTGGCCATTCATGTAATAGATTCAATTTTTTAAAGGTAATAAGTGCTTGTAACTGTTTACCTACCTTTACTTTACTTTCGTTAATGCCAATGCCTTTGGTAAAATATTTTTCCTTAAACTTCCTGGGAACATCTTCTATGCGGCGTTCATCATAAGTCCCTTCTTTAGCAACAGCTAACACATTACTGTCAATATCTGTTGCTAATATTTTTACATCCCATTGACTTAATTGGCTTTTCATTGCTTCGAGCACCGTAATAGCAATACTGTAAGGTTCTTCTCCAGTGGAGCTTGCAGACGACCAAATTCTCAGACGTTTATCATGCGATAGGCGATTACCGAGTAACTTAGGTAGTTCATCTTGCGTCATATAATCAAAATGATGTTGCTCACGAAAAAAACTGGTTAAATTCGTGGTAATCGCATTGATAAAGTAATCTTGCTCTTTTTCTGTATCTGCCTTTAATAAGTTGCAATAAGCCGTAAAGGAGGGAAGTTTACGCTCACGAATAATACGAGTAAGACGACGGTACACCATCTCTTTTTTACTGGCATTGAGTACAATACCAGCTGTGTCATAAACAAATTGACAAAGATAATCAAAGTTATCGCCACTTAATTGAAACGCTTTATCACGCTCTGTCATTAATAGTATGCCCTAGAACTCTTCCCACTCTTGATCAGATTCAGTTTTGGTTCTAGTCACCCTTGCTCTGGGCGCTGGTCTGGTTGGTTGTCTGCTCGCGGCCCTTGTTGGTTGTCCACTTGCAGGCTGTCAACTTGCAGGCTGTCTACTTGCCGGTCTTCTACTTGTTCGTTGTGAGCGACGAATGGGGGTTCGAATCTCTTCTTCATCATCTTCGCCATTATTAAAGAAGGCAACTTGATCAAGGAGTGCTTGTGACTGTTCTTCCATTGACTTACTCGACGCTGCCGCTTCTTCGACTAATGCAGCATTTTGTTGAGTCATTTCGTCCATTTGGCTAACGGCTGCACTGACTTCGCCAATACCGGCCGATTGCTCTTTACCCGCACTGTCAATATCGCTGATCATTTTACTGACTTCTTCAATAGCATTAACCAATTCAGTAAAAGTTTGACCGGTTTCATCAACTAACTTAGTCCCTTGACCTACCGCTTCAACACTGTCGTTTATTAAACCTTTAATCTCTTTAGCGGCACCGGCTGAACGTTGCGCTAAGTTGCGAACTTCTGCAGCAACCACCGCAAAACCACGACCTTGTTCACCCGCTCTTGCCGCTTCAACTGCAGCATTTAAGGCCAACAAGTTGGTTTGAAAGGCAATTTCATCAATAACACTAATAATGTCAGCTATTTTTTTACTCGACTTATTAATATCACTCATCGCCGTGATAGCATTTTTTACTACTGCGCCACCATTAGTTGCTTTGTCCATGACCGAAGCTGACAACTTACTCGCTTCAGATGCATTCTCTGCATTTTGCTGCACAGTACTGGTTAGTTCTTCCATAGCAGAAGCTGTTTCTTCAAGGCTAGAGGCTTGAGATTCTGTTCTGTGGCTAAGTTCATTGTTTCCTTCAGCAAGTTCACGAGCCGAATCAAAAACATTGGTTGACGCGCTGCGAATATCACCAACCATATTACTCAATACATCAATAAATTCATTAATAGAAGTGCCAATAATATTAAATTCACCTACCAACTCTGTTTCAATGTATTGCGTTAAATCACCGTCGGATAAGGTCATTAACGTTTCTTTAATTTGAGCAATAGCTTGCTTTCTTCCGGTGATATCTGCGGCATATTTAACGACTTTCATGGTCTTGCCATTTAAATCTAAAATAGGGTTGTAAGACGCTTGAATCCAAACTTCTTTTCCGCCTTTGCCTATGCGTAAATATTCGCCACTGTCGAATTCACCGCGATTCAGTTTTTGCCAAAATTGTTGATATTCAATAGTCGACTTATGAGCAGGCTCAACAAATAAGCTATGGTGTTGCCCCTGTATTTCACTAAGTGTATAACCTAACGCCGATAAAAAATTGTCATTGGCGGTAATAATAGTACCGTCCATATTAAATTCAATCACCGCTTGAGATTTGCTTATCGCGGCAATTTGTCCAGAATAATCAGCACTTATTAATTTTTGTTTGGTGACATCTGAGGCGAATTTCACCACTTTAAAAGGTTTATCATTTAAGTCTAATATAGGATTGTAAGAAGCTTGTATCCAAACTTCTTTACCACCTTTACCGATGCGTTTATATTCTTTTGAGTCGTATTCACCGCGATTTAAGCTTTCCCAAAAGAGTTTATATTCAACACTCCCTTTGAGCTCTGGCTCAATAAACATGCTGTGATGCTGGCCTTTTACTTCTTCTAGGGTATAGCCGAGCGTTGATAAAAAGTTTTCATTCGCGGTGATAATTGTGCCGTCCATATTAAATTCAATCACAGCTTGCGCTTTACTTATCGCTTCGATCTGACCTAAAAAGTTTGCGTTGGCTAATTTTTGTTCAGTAATGTCCGTTGCAAATTTCATCACTTTATAAGGAACACCCTCTGTATTAAGAATAGGGGTATAAGACGCCTGTATCCAAACTTCTCTGCCGCCTTTAGCAATGCGTTTATAAGTTTTTGATTCAAACTCACCACGATTCAAGCTTTCCCAAAAATTTTGATATTCTTCACTTATTTTAAAACTATGTTCGACAAACATACTGTGATGCTTACCTTGCACTTCTTCTAAGCTATAACCTAAGGTCGATAAGAAGTTTTCATTGGCGGTAATAATAGTACCGTCCATATTAAACTCAATTAGCGCTTGAACTTTATTCAGTGCTTCTATCTGAGCTAACATGTCTGCAAATTGCAATTCTTTAGCCTGCTCAACTGAAATTTCGGTATCTTTACCCATGGTAGTATTCTTCCCTATCGATTGAATGTTATCTTTTATTTTTATAGAATTAAGCACTAACTCAATAACAATGCTTCCTACTAAACGTTTAATTGTCGAGATCCAAGCTCTTTTGAGCGCAATTTTTAACTCTTTATCTAGTATCATTGTTAATGCTAGCAACAAGGCATTTTCAACATCTGCTTGATAATTTTTAACATCATTAATAGTGACTGATGTATTAATTTTTTCTTTAGTCAGTTCAATTGGCTGTAATAAATTTATTTCATGGCTTAATAAACAGATAAAGTCTTTATTAGCCCGGATTTTATCTTGCTTATCATTTTTTAATAATGCTGCTAATTCCGGTCGTAATACAAATAATTGTTGATAAAACAAATCGCCAACATTGGGTGAAAGTGTCAGTATTTTTTGCCAACTTTGCTGAACTAAATTGATCTGTTTACCTGTCATTATATTAATGCTCTTATTTATTGAGATTGTCGTTTATTCAATAACTATCAACAATTAACGCTGCTTTCTATGTGTTTTGCTGTGAACTTTTTAGGTGATTGTCTACGTCGTAGAGTTCGTCCTGATCTAATAAACTATGACTATCAAGTAAAATAATAAGCCTGTCGTCAATTGACACTAAGCCCTGTAAAAAACAACGATCTATTTTATTACCAAAAGTAGGAGGGACCCGTATTGATTTTTTGTCAAACTTGTACACTTCTGACACGGCGTCGACCACAATACCGACTACCATGTTTTTTTGACTATTTGGCTTTCGTAAAATAATGGTCACTGTTTGCTCATTATATACGAGCGGTTGTTGACCAAAACGTTGGCGTAAATCTATGATAGGTACAATAATGCCACGTAAGTTAATGACCCCTTTGATATAATTTGGCTTGTTCGGTAACTCAGTAACTGAACTCCACACGCGTATTTCTTGTACGCATAAAATATCAACACCATACTCTTCGCCATTTAACATAAAGGTGAGATATTCTTGCTCTTGTTCCATGGTATCTTCCTTTATTTATATTAACTGATGTTTTTCAATTTCTTGTAAAACGTTAACATTGAGTAAAATGACAACATTTTCGCCAACATTTACTAAACCTTGTAAGTAATTTTGTGGTACATAGCCACCAAATGCTGGGGCAGGTTTTATATCGCTAGCTTCTACATTGAGCACATCTGAGACGGCGTCAACCACAAAACCTATAGTGCGCGTTTTGTCTTCGGTTTCCACAGTTAAAACAATCACTACCGTTGTTTCACAATAAATAGCACTACCGATATTAAATTTCATTCGTAGATCAACTATCGGTACAATAATACCGCGCATATTTATAACCCCTTTAATATAACAAGGTGAATTAGGGATGCGGGTTGGGTTTTCCCAACTACGTATTTCTTCGACACATAAAATATCAACCGCATATTGTTCATCGGCTAATAAAAAAGTGAGGTATTGGTCACCACTGGTTATAAAGTCGATGCCCTCTAAGGAATACTCTCCCTCAACTGGCACCTCTGCTGCTAACATTTGAATATCCATTAAGTGTTCACTCCTGTCGATATTGACTGGGTAATTTGAGATTGAACACTTGACTGGTGGTGTTGATTTATTTGTGCTTTTGTTAACGCCATTTCAATAATACCTGGTACATCAAGAATCATAGCCACAGAACCGTCACCCAAAATAGTGGCTCCTGAGACACCTTGAACTTGTTGATAATTATCATTTAAGCTCTTAATGACGACTTGCTGCTGGGCAAGTAAATCATCAACCATTAAACCAATTTTTTGTCCGTCTGCTTCAACCACAACCAACAAACAACTTTCGATATGTTCAAATTCACAAGGAATATTAAATAACTGATAAATAGGGATAACCGGTACATTATCTTCCCTGAGTCGATAAAGCAGCATGTCACCTGAAACACGATTAATAAGCTCTTTTTGTGGCTGCAGAGATTCAACAATAGTAATTAAAGGAATGATATAAACTTCCTTACCCACCCGAACTAACTGACCATCAAGTATCGCTAAGGTAAGGGGTAGGTTTACCCGAAAGGTACTCCCCTTGCCTTGTTCAGACTCGACTTGTATTCGTCCACCTAATGATTGAATATTCTTTTTTACCACATCCATACCGACGCCACGACCAGAAATATCACTGACTTCTTTAGCAGTAGAAAATCCAGGTTCAAAAAGTAAATCAAAAACTTGGCTATCAGACAAGGTGGTTTTTTCATCAACGAGGCCTTTTTCAAGTGCCTTATTAAAAACAGCTTGGCGGTCAATGCCGCCACCATCATCACTAATTTCAATACAAATACTGCCACCTTGATGAAAGGCATTAAGCACAATAGAACCCTTTTCAGGCTTACCATTAGCGAGTCTAACTTGTGCAGACTCAATACCATGATCAACGGCATTACGCACTAAATGTACCAGCGGATCGCCAATTTGTTCCATAACAGTTTTATCGAGTTCTGTTTGCTCACCTTTAAGAATAAGCTCAATTTCTTTTCCTGTTTTTTTAGACAGGTCATGTACTAACCTTGGAAAACGATTAAAAACGAAACTAATCGGTAGCATGCGAATTCGCATAACACTTTCTTGTAATTCTTTAGTATTTTGCAGTAACTGCTCCAACCCCGCATTTAGGCGCTCAACTTTTGATAAGTCAAAATCATTGCCTAACTCAGACAGCATAGATTGAGTAATTACTAATTCACCAACCAGGTTAATTAAACTGTCAACTTTATCAACACCGACTCGAATAGAGCCGAGATCATTTTTAGACTTACCTGCCGGCTTATCTGGGGTGTTTTTTGGCGTAGGCTCAGGAAAGCTGTCTTCGATTGGCGTTGTTATATTAGCCGCTTCATCTTGGCTTGACTCGTCAAGGGTATTGGCTTCAATCACCTCTTCAACGTTGACTTCTGGGATGTGATCTTCTTTGGTAATAATTAATTCACATTCATCTTCAACCCATTCAAAGACTTCTTTTATATCCGCTTCACTGGCATTTGAGCACAATGTTAACTGCCAACTTAAATAGAGTTCTTCGGCATCAATATCACTTAATGCTGGTAGGTCTTTAGCATCAGCCACTAAAGAAATTTCTCCTAAATCAGCCAAGGCATTAAAGAGGAGTAGAGGATCATTACCGGTTTGCACTAAATGATGCTCTGGTATAAATTTTATCTGCCACCTTGTTATATCATTGTTATTGTCTGTGGTGTCATCAACATTTATAAGTAGTGCTTCAGTATTCCCATTGCCACTTGAGGCTAATGTTTCCTCTAAGCGCGTTGAGTTTTCAGCTATTTTTTCACTATCACACTCTTGTTCATCTCTTATTGCCTCAATTAACAAGCGCATACAGTCAACAGACTCTAATAATAATTCAACGTCATCTTGTTCAATATTACGCCTGCCATCACGCATTTCATCAAGAAGTGTTTCAACCAAGTGGGTGAACTCTGTGACATGATTAAAGCCAAAAGTACCAGCACCTCCTTTAATGGAATGGGCAGCACGAAATATTGAATTAATCGTTTCATCATCACCTTGCTCTAAATTTAGCAAGCTCGACTCCATTAATTCGAGACCTTCAAAACTTTCTTCTAAAAAGCTTGGAATAAACTGTGTGAGATCTACGCTCATAATAGCTACCTAACAACCCGTTTAATGGTTGCTAATAATTTTTCAGGATTAAAAGGTTTAACTAACCATCCGGTAGCACCAGCTGCTTTGCCACGCATTTTCATATCACCAGAACTTTCGGTCGTTAGCATCAAAATAGGAGTAAACTTAAAAGGGGGTAACTTACGTAACTCTTCGCATAAAGTAATACCATCCATAATCGGCATATTTACGTCAGAGATCACTAAGTCAAACGCCCCACCCTGAGCTTTGCTCAAACCTTCTTGTCCGTCTCTTGCTTCAACGGTTTCATAACCGGCACTTTTTAATGTAAAACTAACCATATCGCGAATAGAGTTAGAATCATCAACAACCAAAATTTTGGTCATAGGTATTTCCTTTTTAAGGTAAATATAAACAGCAAAAGCTTAATAATATTTAGAGGATATCTCACTAAAAAATTGATTCTAAGCATTTAGATATTGATTTAAAATGGCTTCATTAAGCCCTAATTGCTTAACGCTTTCTTGAATAACACGGGAGGTAGAATTCCAATTGAGTACTTTATTTTGTGCTGCGATGTAGGTTACCGCCGCTAATAATAATTGCACACCAACGGTATCTATATGGGTAACAGCGCTGTCGTCAAAAGTTATAACATCATTTTTAGCAATTTCATCGAGTAACTGATTTTTACAGTCATCCACTTGAGCAATGGTTAGCAGAGCCGGTAATATGAACATTTAATCCCTTATAAATTCGTATAAAAATAGAATTCTTAGCAATAAAGATAAACCATAAAAAATTAACTGCAAGTTTATTTTAATAGAAACCCGCCATTTTTTAGGTGTTTAGCATAAATTTATTGCTTTTTTTTTAAATAAACATAAATAAAGTGAGCTTTCGTAATGAATATATTGCTTTCCCTGTTTACAATTATTATGGTTAAAAAAAGGATATGTTTTGAGAACAGCTATGCCAGAAGATAATCAAAAAGTGCCCAGCCAAATATTTCGTTGGTTTGAAAAAATGAAAACTAACTACGAGCAGAGTGTTCAAGGTGTATTAGAGCGATTCGAAAAATATAGTCATAGCCAACAATTAAGAATTGATCTCGCTAATCAATCAAACATTGATAACTTAAAGCAGTCTCATCAAAAACATCTTGACCAACAAAATGCTCATATCAAACAATTAACTGAAGATGCAAGCTATTACAAAAAACAAATCAGTAAACAACAACAAACCATAGAGCAACTTAATAGTCGCTATGATGCAGTGATGAGTTGTTTGTTAACTGAAAAAAGAAAAGACATAGACATTAAAGATATTTTTTCAGACGACGAAGATGAAAACAGCGAGCTTATTGAAGACTTATACTTAGAAACTCACCATAACAAAGCTGTTGATGACCCCTTTAAACAGCAACGGCAAAATGAGTTAAATAATGAGCCCGACATAACGACTTCGCCCTTAAGCGAAAGTGATAACGACTTGTTTGATAAAGCTCTCATAAAAAGACAGTCTGGCGATGTTGAACAAGCGTTTCAATTGTTTGAACAAGCGGCAAAGCTTGGTCATGCAAAAGCGATGGGCGCGATGGGCCGTGCTTTTTTCTTAGCTGAAGGCACAGAAGAAGATCATGGCCTTGGACTTGCCTGGCTTATTCATGCGGCAAATCAAGATCTACCGCAAGCGGTTGCTCGGGTAAAGTTTTTTCAAGACAATAACCCTGAGCTTTACTTACAGGCACTTAATCTATCAGCAGACCCAATATTCCTTAAATATTAATAGCGCGATAACTTGGCTTTTATAACATGTAAAAATAGCCACTTTAGCAATGTATATTGTATAAAATAAACAATTCATGTCATAATAACGAAATAATATACATTACTTTTGGGACGCTAATGACACAAAAAATGACTATAGGTGTAGGAGGCTCTGATGCACAAACAGAGCTAGCCAAACTTAACAATATGACCGGCGATGTTGAGCCTATTTCTTCAAACGAGTTTCAGTTACGTATCGCTAAAGCTCAGCAATTAATGAAAGATAATAATATTGAGGCAACTTACTTAGATGCTGGCACTAACCTCTATTATTTTACGGGCACAAAATGGTATGCCAGTGAACGTATGGTTGGGGCAATAATCCCACAGCAAGGCGAAATTCAATACATTACCCCCTTCTTTGAGGTCAATACCTTACGTCAGTATATGACCATTAAAGGTAAAGTTAATGGTTGGCAAGAACATGAAAATCCTTATCAATTATTTATTGAAACCTTAAAAAATATGGGGATTGACTCAGGCAATATTGCGCTTGACGAGTCAACCGCATTCTTCATTGCTGATGGTATTAAACAATGTGCCGACAGTAGCCCAAACAATTACCAACTGATCAATGCAAAAGCAATTACGGCTGGTTGTCGTAGTGAAAAATCGTTAGCTGAAATAGCGTTGCTACAACAGGCTAAAAATATGACGATGGCAGTACATCAAGCCGTCGCTAAAATATTATATCAGGGGATCAGTACGCAAGAAGTTACTGACTTTATCAATCAAGCCCACATAAAGGTTGGCGCCGCTGCAGGATCTTACTTTTGTATTGTGCTCTTTGGTGAAGATTCATCTTTTCCACACGGGGTAAAAAACCCAAAAACTTTAGACATTAACGATATAGTGCTTATTGATACCGGTTGTCAGTTAGAAGGATACAATTCAGATATCACCAGAACCTATGTTTTTGGTGAAGCTAACCCACGTCAGCGTCAAATGTGGTTGATTGAAAAAAATGCCCAAGCAAGTGCATTTAACGCAGCAATACTTGGCGTACCTTGTGGTGATGTTGATATTGCCGCTCGCGATTATTTAGCCAGCCAAGCAATGGGACCTGATTATCAAACACCGGGTTGTCCCCACAGAACCGGCCACGGCATAGGTTTAGATATTCATGAATGGCCTTATCTAGTTCGCAGTGATAAAACCCCCTTGTCGGTAGGTATGTGTTTCTCTAATGAACCGATGTTAGTGGTGCCAGACGAATTTGGTGTTCGCCTAGAAGATCATTTTTATATGAGTGAGCATGGAGCAAAATGGTTTACTGAACCATCATATTCTATCGATGACCCGTTCGGATTAATGAAGGGTTAGTTAATTTTAATTAAAAAAGTTAATCCTTTCAGTTAATAATTTGTAACGTTTTCGCTTGTATTTCACGTTATTAGTTCACATTAGCCAAATAATTGTTTGGCTAATGCTTAAGCATTGAGTAGAATTAACTCACTTATAAACGAAGGTTGGTTGGAGATTTAATACTATGCACGCTCTGTTTGAATATCTCCCCCTCGTTGTTTTTTTTATTGTTTATAAATTTGTTGATATATATTGGGCAACTGGCGCTTTAATTATCCTTGGCGCCGCGCAAATAATTTACTATATTTACAAAAAAGAACCCATCCCTAAACGTACCTTAATATTTTTTGTCCTTATTGCGGTGTTTGGTGGGCTAACAATATTTTTACATGACGATACTTTTCTCAAATGGAAAGTCACCATCATCAATTTATTGTTTGCAATCGCACTTATGGTCAGTGATAAGATTTTTAATAAAAACATCATCAAAGACTTCCTCGATGAGTCATTAACTTTACCTGAGAATATTTGGCGTAAATTAAACTTAGCTTGGGCGCTCTTTTTCACATTTTGCGCGATATTAAATTTATACGTCGCTTTTAATTTTGACCAAGACACTTGGGTCAACTTTAAAGTATTCGGTTTAACCGGCTTAATGTTTGTTTTTTCAATCGCCTCAATTTTATTATTATCAAAACATTTACCCGATGATGATGAAGAAAGTGACAGACCAATTGAAGAAAAAAAGTAATCACTTAACCTATATATAATCCTCAAACTTTATGGAAACGACATGTTTTATCTTATTTATTCAGAAGACGTAGAAAATAGTTTAGCTTTAAGAATGTCAGTACGTGAGCAACATTTAGCACGTTTACGAGAATTACAAGACCAAGGGCGATTATTAATGGCAGGTCCTTGTCCCGCAATCGATAATGAAAACCCTGGTGATGCAGGCTTTACAGGTTCGCTTATCGTTGCTGAATTTGATAGTTTAACGCAAGCCCAAGTATGGGCAGATAAAGACCCTTATATTGGCGCGGGTGTTTATAAAAAAGTGACCGTAAAACCTTATAAAAAAGTACTACCCGCATAAAGTTGAGCTATTATTACTTTACCTATGATCCGATGATTAACTATAAACTTATAAATATAATGAAAAGTATCATGAGCAAAACTTCTTTCTATTGTTTAACCTTAGCCCTTTGTTTTTTATCCAATGTTAGCTACGCAAAAAAGTCTATTGATGAATGTGAGCTGACCCAAAAAACAACCTCAGGCTTATCAGGCTGTCTAGACATAGTTAAACAAGCGGTAGATAGAGAGTTACAAACATGGATAAACAATCAAGTGTTCATCCTTGAAGAGTTTGCCTCTGTAACCGGAAGAAAAGCGGCATTAAACATGTTTAAACGCTCACAACGTAATTTTATTACCTTTAGAGAAAATGACTGTCGATGGCAGTACCTTGCTATTTCACCGGGAACGGGTGCGGCTTCTGCCTACAAGAAGTGTTATATTTTAGTGAGTCAAAGCCGTATTAAAGAATTAGAATCAATTAACCCCTAGTACTACTATTTCAGCCCAGTACACTGTTATATAAACCGTTGCTTGGCTGAAATATAACCCGCCTTACCACCAGCGGTAATCGTCTGAACATTGATGATTTCATGCTCGCCAAAACTTGCTTTTAGTTGCTGACTTACAAACAATTCACTTCAATGCTCATCAACATTTGTTCCATATATAACCTGTCAACGCACCGACGAACACGATTAGCTGCTAAAGATTTTTGTCATTAATAATCGATAAATTAACATATAAATCCCCGCTGCGATAACACTGAGCGACAATGCTATTGCAGCAAATAAGTCGGGTGCTTTCATTAGGCTACTCATTAATGACTCTTGATAATAAAAAAACCATTGATGATTATCAGGAAAGACCACCGTATGCAGATAGTAAAAGACATCGGTAAAACCAAACAGTGAAAACACAGCTATAAATAAAACAGTGGGAATAATTACCGCCATATAGCGCTCTTTTTTAGCTGGCTTTGGCTGTTTGAAACGAGATACACCAGCAATCGTAATCAGTAGTAATAAGATATTAATCACTGATATTGTACGTAATTGGTTAATTAAAACACTGACATCTTGTAAATGTACGACCTCAGGTTTGGTCAGTAAAGCGCGACGCTGGTTATCGTTATTGAGATAACTTAACCTTGCCAGACCCTCGCCGTTATTATGAATTTCATCAACTATTTCGCTAAAGCTTTGTAAATGTTGCTCACGACTTGTCTGGGCAAAGTCCTGTTTACCTTGTGTATTCTGTGGTGCATAAGTTTTTATCGTTTGTTCAATATTTAATGGTGAGTACCAAAACTTATAAAAAAAATTAACACTTTTATTGACTTGCCAACTTAGCCCCAGCGAAAAAAGTAATAAAAAACAACAACAACATAGCCATAAGAAGGTCGCTGAGTGGCGTCTATTTAGTGGTAAAATGCGGTTCATTAAAATTCAAACTCAATAGCCGCGCGCAAAATATGATCTTTGCTTTCGCCATTCAGTCCAGTGATAAAGGCGAGTTCCCATTTCAACTGCTTTTGTCGGTCAAAGCGTTGAATTCCCATGAAAGCTGGACCAATACCGACATAATCTTCACCTGAATATAACTCAATTGCGGGTTGAAATTGCGGTAGCCAGCGATAACGATACTGAGCGCGAAACTCCATTTCTATTTCATTTTTAATGTCATTTCCCCACTCGTAAATCAAAAATGCATTAATACTTAAACTGGTCCGCCCTATTTCTTTCTCAAACAGCAAGCCTGAAGTCACTTCCCAACTGTCTTTATTATGTTCTTTTTCAAATTCAAAAAGCATGCCCCAATCCGCCCAATACTGACCTTGCTCCGTTAGCATCCAACGGGTTTCTATTTCGTAAGCAGATAAACCAAAATTTCCATCAATATCGCGTTCGCCAACGATATAAAACTCTACCATCAGGTTGTCAAGTACAGACTGCCCGTAGGCAAAGCGCTGCGCTAAGTCATTGGTCTTTTCCGTTTGGTGAGACAGTAACCGCCATTCAACTTCTTTTTCATTGGGTAACACGTACGGATGATACACTTTATCCACCACTACCCCATCAGCAAAAGCAATAACGCTGTAAAGGTTGTACAAGAGTAACGTTAAAACATAAAATATTTTTTTCATGATACAACCTGCTTAAAGCGAGGGATCCGCCAAAGTTTTTGGGGAAACTGACACCAATAAAGTGCGATAAATAAAGCGCAAAGATAAAGTCCAATTTGTAATAGGGTTGGGCTTGCATCGTAACCAAATAAAGCTTTCAAAAAATGTCCTAATTCAGACTTTTCTCTAACAATAAAATTAACATCAAAAATCATACTACTACTGGGTAAAAAATCAATTTGTAGTAATAAATCGCTGGTTTTATTAAATAAACCACAAGCAAAGAAAACAAAAATAATTTCGGTGCTTCGACCATACAAACGCTCATTGAGAAACAAGCAAAAAAAGTACAATAGTATACTGATACTAATACAAATTCCTGTTCCTAAAACAACGCCAATAAAAAGTGAATTAACCATATCGGTTTGCGACCAATATCCAATAAAGTAAATGAGGAAGTTAGTACCCTGTAGCATAATAACTAACGCGAGTATTGCGCCAGCATACCAAGATAGCTGACTGTTATTGGCGGTACTAACGCTGATATGGGAGCGATGAATAAAATGTAAAATTAGAATATATACAAGAACATGTATACTCGCATAGAACCATTCAAGCCCGGTATCATCAAACATTTGGCTGATCACATCGATATAAATCCAAAGCAGTAACATAAACAAAATACCCAATATCGCACCACTTATAAGGGTAAGACCACAGAGTTGAAACTTATTTTTAATCGATAACAACAAGGCTAACACCATAAAAATAACTAAACTGTTACTCAAAAACAAAAGCACGGTATTAATTAACATTAAGCACCTCCTGTTATGTTTTGAACAGTAGCTTTACTTGCTTTTTTACGCTCAGGCAACGGGGTAACGATAATGGTCCCTTTGGCACTATTAGGATTAAACTCACCAAAAAAGTTATATTTTCCTTCGGGTAATGGACCAATAAAAATCACCGCTCTTTTATGGGGGAAAATAACCTTTTCTCGATTTAAGTCAAAACTGTCAAACTCTTCAGGGGTTGTATCTCGATTATAAATAACAAGTTTAACTTTTTTGTTTGGTGGAATTTTTATAACCGCAGGAAAAAACAAATGATCTTTCAATTCTACGACATACTCAGCTCGTTCAGCCCAGACACTTGGGCTAAAGATTAAAGAGATAAAGAGGCTAATAATGCTGGTTTTTTTTATAAAAATAGCAGGTGCTTTCACTTATTGTCCTCCCATTCTTGTTCAAACTGATGTAAATGTAAGTCAATCGCTTGAGTCTTTTGTGGAAACCTTACTGACACGCTAAGGCCACCTAATTTCGTCGATTTTGCTAAAATAATACTCGCATGATGTAATTTAACAATATGCTGAACAATCGCTAAACCTAAGCCACATCCTACCACAGTAGAGTGATGGCTATCTCCACCCACACGATAAAAACGATCGAAAACTCGCTGGTATTCGCTGGAGTCAATACCGGGGCCAGAATCTTCAACAATCAGGGTGAAACTGTCTTCATCAATCAACGTTTTTACCAAAATATGCCCGCCTTTAGGAGTATATTTACAGGCATTACCAATTAAATTTTTCACTAAGGTCAATAAGGCAAATTCATTAGCATAAATAATTTGGGCTTCACTTTCTAACGAAATATCATGCTGATGCTGCAATATTTCAGGGTATAAGTCGCTGATCACTTGTTGCAACAATCCTTGTAATTCAAGCTTAGTGACTGCCATGGTGAGTTGATCAGGATTAGTACGATTTAACGTTAATATTTGATCGACAACATGAGCCATTCGGTCAACACTTTGACCTAATTGCATTAACGAAGCCTGCCCGGTGCTGTCAAGGTTTTCACTTTGGGTTATTTGTAAATTGTGAACATTAATTTTGAGCACACTTAACGGCGTTCTTAATTCATGAGCGGCGTCAGAAGCAAAATAACGTTCCCTTGAAAAAGCTGCCGACAAGCGTTCAAATAACAGATTTAGTGTCTGAATAACCGGTTGTAGTTCTTTTGTTGATGTCTCACTAGAAAGCTTTGATAAGTCATTAATTTTCTTTTCTGACAATTCTCGGCGCAAAACAGTTAACGGCTTTAAGCCTTGACGAATCGCCATAAAAATAAACAAGGCAATCAAAGGGATAACTAAAATAATAGGAGTCACAGCAGATAATATAACTTGTTCAGCCAGTGAAAATCTTTGTTCAAGCGGTTGGGCAACCAGCACTCTTAATTGACTTCTTTGCGCCTGTTCGTTTGTTGATGTTTCTATATATACTCGCCAACGCTGTCCAATAAAATTAAGGTCCGTAAACCCTGCAGGTAACTCAGTAATTGACTGTTCAGGAGCATTATCTGTGCGTAGTAATAAAGTATTATTGCTAAAGACTTGATAAGCAATATGGTTAGAAGGGACCACTGTTGCTGCACTTAATCGATTTTCGGCACCCTTGTCAGAAAGAGTCGCAGAGGTCGCTAACAAGGTTTTACCGACGATAACTAATTGCTCATCAAATAAGCTAGTTGCTTGTTCCATACTGGCTTTATAGCCCTGTATGGCAGCAAAAAATGTCATCAAAGTGATGATGGATAGTAAAATAAGGACTAAGTAGCGACGAATCGACATTAGGTTTTATTAACCGTATAACCAACGCCTCTGACTGTTTTTATAAATTGTTCTGGCAATTTTTTTCTTAAGTTGTGTATATGTACCTCAACAGCATTACTGGCCACTTCTTCTCCCCATTCATATAAACGCGATTCAATTTGTTCCCGAGATTGGATTCGACCGGCATTTTCCATCAATGCTTTTAATACCATGTACTCTTTTTTTGACGTTTTTAATTCTTCATCTTTAATAAGGATTTTATGTGCTGCGGTATCAATTGCCACGTCTGAGCAAATAATCAATGCCGACTTTGCCGTGCCTAAACGCCGTTCAATCACGCGAAGGCGTGCTAACAATTCGCTAATTTCAAAAGGCTTTACCAGGTAATCATCTGCACCAAAATCTAAGCCTTTAACTTTATCTTCAAGCGCGTCTCTTGCGGTTAAAATAATAACAGGAATACCTAGCTTACGATCACGAGTACGCTTTAGCACTTCCAATCCGTCAATATCAGGTAAACCCAGATCAAGAATAACTAAGTCTTGATCTGACACAGACAATGCTGAAATTGCCGTTTTACCATTATCAACATGGTTAACAACAAAGCCTTCATGACGAAGTGACTGCTGCAATCCCAAAGCCAGGGGGATATCGTCTTCAACTAACAATATGCGCATATTTTTCCTATAACAATTTAAAATGACTATTAACGGTTTTTATATTATCTAGCCTTTTCCAAGGCCGGTTATTAATACTTGACGGTCGAAAACCATCAACAGTGAAGATAAGACTTAACAATGCCATAGGTATGAACGACTCAAGGTGTTTTATCTCAAAGTTATTGTCGGTTATTACAGAAATATTCGCCATAAAAAAATGAACGTTAATAGCGGTTATTCATCAAATGACCTGTTTATTCATAGGGGGATATTTACCTTAAATATTCAGTGAATGAAAATAACAAACTTTTATTAAGGAAAGCTTAAGAGCTAACAATTGTTTATCGCTAAAATCCCCTAGCATAGCATTGGGCCAACAAATACTAGTGGTATCTTCAATACTGTTGGTGCTATTCCCCTCATTTACTGGCGTTTATTACATTAGATCCTTCAGTAGGATCAATTAATATTAATCATAAAAAGTGCTTGAATAAACACCAAAAACGATATACTGTACATACATACAGTATATCGAGGTTTTAAAAATGAATTCAATAAATCACATTAATACCAACACCTTAGCGTTAAAAACTACAACTATGGCTATCAAAAAACACAAATGGTGTGATGTTAGAAGTATTGCTAATGCCATAGAACTATCTCAGCAGTATACTGAAATCTTCAAAAATCATGATTTAGATAACAAATGGATCCTGATGATAAACCCTGAAGAGAAGCCGCTTCAGCAATTGTCTGATCAAGGAAAAATAGACCCTAAAAGAATCTTAAAAGTTAATCTTCATCAACGTAATATCTCACTAAATACCATTAAAGATGCTTTAGAAAAAGGTCACTGTTCGGCTGTTATTTTGTGTAATGCCACCTTAGATAAATCACAATTAAGCCAACTCACTCAATTCGCAGAAAAAGGACAAACTCAATGCATTATTTTAACCAAGCAAACTCAAAAACGTTTAAACCAGCAACGACTAAAAAATTACGTCACTCTTTCGGATTCTTCTTTATTGTTACATTAATTGAGTTTGAAGCGATTTTGCCGTTATTAAAACAGAAAATAAAATTTTGCTCTGCTAAAATAGATCAACTACTTTTCTAAAATAATGTCGACTTTATGCAATGCCCATGTGGTTCAAATATTAGTTTTCAGCAATGCTGCTGCTTATTAATAAATCAAGAGACCTGTGCACAATCACCAGAGCAATTGATGCGTTCTCGCTATAGCGCCTATGCAACAGAGGCTGCTGATTATATTTATCAGACTTATGCTCAAGCTAGCAGAGCTTTACAATCAATCGCTGATATATCAGCATGGGCCAAAGAAACCAAATGGTTAAAACTAACCATTAATGCTGCCAGTGATTATACCGAGCTTAATGATCAAAATGCTGTAAACGCTGACAATAAAGAGCAACACTTACCGACGGTTTGCTTTTCGGCTTATTACCAACATCAAGGTGAGTATTTTCTGATGAAGGAAACATCACGCTTTGTTGTTGAAAAGGGGCAATGGCGATATTTAGATGGTGAAGTCAGTAACAATGAAGCGCTGATAGCACCAAAAAGAAACCAAGCTTGCTTTTGCGATAGTAATAAAAAATTTAAACAATGCTGTGGCCGGTAAATTCGACAATTAACAATCAAGTTCTTCCCAAAAGAAACCAGCGATGCTTTTGTCATAGCAATAAAAATTTAGACAATGCTGTAGCAAGTAAACTCAACAATTAACAATCAAGTTTAAACATTGCTCAGGCCAGTAAACTGAAAAAGTTAATCACAAATAACGTCAACACAAACGCACGATTTTATTGGCATGCTAATGCAATAACCTTATGCTATAGCATCAAGTAACGGCGCTTTAACGATAGTGTTATGCACGGCGTTAAGCCAACCTTTAGTATCGAATGATAATCTTGAACTGTCGGTGTCTTGCGGCGTATTATTCTTTGTATGATTAAATTTTTTCTGGCAGTACAGCGAGGTATTATTTAATACTTCTTGTCTGATATGCTTTTTATCATCTCGAAAAGCAAGCGGTTTAGGCAACAAAGCATTTGATAAACGTAATTCTGCTAGGTTATTCTGCTGAATAAGTTCTGCTTGATCAAATATTGCTGTGCTGTGATTTTCATTCAGAGATAAAGGTGCTTTATCAGGAAGGTCAAACTCTTTACGTAAGCTTGCATCATTAGTCGTTTTAGTGTCAACGACAGTTTTTGGCAAAGAAAATTGACTATGGCTAGGTACGTCATCACTTAGCATTGCCAATAAGAGTGAAAAGTCAGCTCGTCGAGCGCTGTGCACACTTACATTAAGTTGTTCACCTAATTGTAATTCGTGTACCAGAATTTGACTGTCAACTGACTCTGTAAGCAATGTACTTCAACTTTATTATTTTCTCTAAAGCTTATATCGGCAATCCTTTAATTTAGTTGAGTTTAATTTCTATTTATTTACACATTTACCTGTCTATTAAAAAGTTGATGTTAATAAGTACCTAATTCACTTCACTAGCAATTAATAATAACCTTCTCTGATAACTTCTGGTAGCATGTGGAAAAAATCAATATCGAGTCTTTTATGAAAATCATTAGCTTTAACATTAACGGCCTTCGTGCGCGTTTACACCAACTTCAAGCCATCATTGATAAGCACCAGCCTGATATTATTGGCTTACAAGAAATCAAAGTTCATAATGATGCTTTTCCCGTTGAAGCTGTTGAAGCTATGGGTTATCACGTTTATTTTCATGGTCAAAAAGCACATTATGGTGTGGCTATGTTATGTAAAAAAGCAGCCAATATTGTTAAAATGGGCTTTGCTAGCGATACTGAAGAGTCTCAAAAACGTATGGTGATGATTGAGACCACCAATGAACAAGGTGAAAAAGTAACGGTATTAAACGGTTATTTCCCGCAAGGCGATAACATCGCTCATGAAACAAAATATCCCTATAAGCGTCAATTTTATAAAGACTTGATGACCTATTTAAATGATAACCATACCCCAGATGAGCACGTAGTCATTATCGGCGATATTAATATTTCACCTGCTGATTTAGATATTGGTATTGGTGAGCCTAACCAAAAGCGTTGGTTAAAGACTGGTAAGTGTAGTTTTCAACCAGAAGAAAGAGAATGGCTTGCAACTTTAATGGCTTGGGGATTTAAAGATACGTTTAGAGAATTGCATCCAACAAAAGCGGAACGTTATTCTTGGTTTGACTATCGTTCTAAAGGTTTTGTTGATAATCGTGGTTTACGCATCGATGTGGTTTTGGCAACGCACAAGATGGCGGCAACGTGTATCGAAGCCGATATTGATTACGAACTACGTGCTATTGAAAAACCTTCAGATCACGCGCCGATTTGGTCTACTTTTAAGTAGCTGTTGAGTAAATACTATGTTCCTTGCTCAATACGTTTGCCCCATTTGTAAAAAATCATTAGTGTTAGCTAACCAAAGCTATCGTTGTCAGAACAACCATAGCTTTGATGAAGCAAAAGAAGGTTATGTAAACTTATTGCCC
Source organism: Colwellia sp. BRX10-9 (assembly GCF_014077405.1). Taxonomy (NCBI): domain Bacteria; kingdom Pseudomonadati; phylum Pseudomonadota; class Gammaproteobacteria; order Alteromonadales; family Colwelliaceae; genus Colwellia; species Colwellia sp. BRX10-9. The sequence continues at coordinate 72,075 of NZ_JACGVV010000013.1, forward strand.
GTTCAACATAAACATTCAAAAGACCCTGGTGATAACAAAGCCATGGTTAACGCACGTCGTCAATTTCTAGATAAAGGCTTTTATCAACCGCTCGCTGATGAATTACAATCTCTATATCAACAATATGGTGATTTAACAAAGCCGGTATTTGATGCTGGCTGTGGTGAAGGTTTTTATACTCAACAGTATGTAAGGCCTACCAACCGTGTTTATGGTATTGACATTGCAAAAAATGCGGTTAAAAATGCCGCTAAAAAATATAAAGATTGTCAATTTAGTGTTGCCACCTTGTCGCTGTTACCTTTTAGTGAAAACTACTTTTCTTGGATCAACTCTATTTACGCACCAATTCTTGAAGAAGAATTCACTCGGGTACTAGCTAATAATGGCTATTTAGTCACAGTAACGCCGGCAAAAAATCATTTAATTGAACTAAAAGCATTAATATACCGAACAGCGCAACAACATGATATGACTAAAAGTCCTATTGAAAATTTAACATTGATTGCACAAAAAGAAGTGAACTATGAGATGAAATTTGCTGAAGGTGAAGATATTATTAACTTATTAGCAATGACCCCTTTTGCTTTTAAAACGACTGAAACCTTACTTAACGATTTAAAAACAAGAAATAATTTCACTTGCCAAGCTGATTTTTTGATACGTCTTTATAAAAACACGGTCAATTAACGTTTAACTCAATTGTTAAGCGGTTAGAATTTAGAATTTTGTGACTGATGACTGATGTTAAGTAGTTTTGCTAAATCAATAAAACGTGGCTTGTGCAGTGATAATTTTATCGAACCACCCGCTTCGTTGACTCTAGCAACACTTTCTTTGTACCAAGAGGCGAGTGCCAGCGGCAAAAACTTATCGGCTTTAACGCCAAGCATTAACAATGCCTGTAGCGGAATACTTAAAATAAATAAGCTATAAACTAACGCTTGTGGTAATAATGTTATCGATCCTAGGTAAAGTTGCATAATAAAAGAAAACAACGCAATACCCGGTAAATAGCGAAAAGCCAAACGGCAAATTTGAACAGCTTGATACTCGGCAAAATAATTGCCTAACTCTGCTCGCTGCGGCCAAAGTCGCATATACTCTCGACCTAGCTTAATTAGTTCTACTAAACTCATATTCATAAACGACACACTATAACAACGGTTATTTAAAAGATAGCACAAAGTTGTAACTAGTTTTAATCAAGTCTCCCTAAAGTTAACTTCCTTAGTTCATATCAATATTTTAACGCTATATTTGGTCTATAATCATTCCAATTAACGTATTGTAATAAAACAATTAACCACCTAATAAATGAGCATTAAATAAAACCATGAAAAAAAATCTAATTTTAGTGTTAAATTGCGGTAGTTCATCCTTAAAATTTTCTTTAATTAAACCAGAAAACGGCGAAACATTACTATCAGGACTCGCTGAGCGCTTATTGTCCGAACAAGCAAGCATCAAGATTAACGTTAAGGGACAAAAAAAGCACACGGCTATACCTCATCCATTTGATCATCGAACAGCGATAATGGCTTTAGTTGACAGCTTAGTTTCACAACAATTAAATTTACAAATATGTGCCATAGGCCACCGCGTTGTCCATGGTGGTGAACACTATTGTATGCCAACGTTAATTACTGATGAAGTAAAAAACACCATCAGTAACTTGTCTCAGCTTGCCCCATTACACAACCCAGCAAATTTGATGGGTATTAACGCCGCGGAAACGGTTTTTACTGATGTGCCGCAAGTTGCCGTTTTTGACACAGCTTTTCACCAAACGATGCCAGAAAAAGCTTACATTTATGGTATTCCCTACGCTCTCTATCAAGAGCATGGTATTCGACGCTATGGTTTTCATGGTACAAGCCATTATTTTGTTGCACAACAAGCGGCTAAAACACTCGATAAATCCATTAATGAAAGTAATTTTATCAGTGCTCACTTGGGCAATGGTTGCAGTGTTACTGCGATTAAAAATGGTAAGAGTGTCGATACTAGCTTAGGTTTAACACCGCTCGAAGGAGTGATGATGGGCACACGCAGCGGCGATGTTGATGCGGGTATTATTTTTCACCTAATCAATCAACTCGGCTATACCACAGCGCAAGTGAGCCATTTGTTACATAAAGAAAGCGGCCTATTAGGGGTTTCGGGGTTAAGCAACGATTGTCGTGAAATAGAAGAAGCTTGGTTAAAGGATAAAAATCCACGAGCAAAGTTAGCATTAGATATATTTTGCTACCGTGTTGCAAAGTCCGTTGCTTCTTTTACTGCCAGCTTAACATCAATCGATGCCTTAATATTTACCGGCGGTATTGGCGAAAATTCGACGCTAATTAGAGCCAATATTATTGATCAATTGAGCCTACTTAATTTCTTTGTTGCTACTGATAAGAATAATGCCTGCTGCTTTGGCAAGGCAGGTAATATCGGTACAGAAAACTCTCGTCCTATTTTAGTCATTCCAACAAATGAAGAGTGGGTTATTGCAGAGCAAACCTCACAACTTTTATTTAATAACAGCTCAACTAAGGAATAAAGTCATGTCACATAGAATCATGTTGATCCCAGTAGGTTTTGGCGTTGGACTTAGCAGTGTTGTGCAAGGCTTACTTCATGCGTGTCAGCAAAAAGGTATAAATGTCGGCCATTTTAAACCAATAAGTCAACCCGCTCGTCGTTTATTAGCTCACAAAAATAATACGGTTCAAAGTAAGCTCAATACTCCAAATTTAGGGACTTCGGTATCATTAGCTTATGTTGAACAACAAATGGGCGATGGCAAGCATAATATTGTTTTAGAAAAGATTGTTGGAGATTTCAATCAATTTGAAAAACAACATGATGTGGTGATTATTGAAGGACTGATACCAACGACACGCCAACCTTACGCGGGCAGAATCAACCGAGATGTTGCTCAAGCCCTGTCAGCAGATATTGTCTTGGTGGCAGCGCCCGATAACGATAGCGCTGAAGAGTTTGAGGACCGTTTAGAAGTTAGTGCGGAAACTTTTGGCGGAATAAAAAACAAACGCCTTATTGGTTGTATTATTAATAAGATTAATAGTCCCGACAAAGATGAGTATGGATTACTGCCTCGTGAAAGTGATTTTAATAGTGAGTTCGATCTTGCTACGCTAATTAATTTATCGATATTTAAAAATCGTCATTTTGACTTGTTAGGTACTGTCTTATGGGAAATGGACTTAATCGCGCCACGGGTCATGGATATTTGCAATTATCTCAATGCTGAAGTATTAAATGCAGGTGATATGTCGCATCGCCGTATCCGCAGTATTAGTTTTTGTGCACGCAGCGTTGGCAATTTAATGAGCCATTTACAACCAAGTCGATTAATTGTTACTCCTGGAGACAGAACCGACATTATTATCGCCACCTGTTTATCGGCTTTAAATGGTACAAAAGTGGGCGCATTATTATTGACTAACGGCTATAAACCCAACGAACAAGTGATGACACTTTGTCAACAAGCTTTAGACGCTGGCCTACCGGTGCTTTCTGTGCCTTGGGATACTTGGCAAACGTCTCGTCATTTAATGAACTACAACCCAGAAACCCCTGCAGATGATATTCAACGTCATGAAAAAGTAAGAGAATATATCGCTGATAACTTGTCTGCGAATTGGTTACAGCAACTGTCTGAAAATGTAGCACAAAGTAGCCAAATGTCTCCACCAGCATTTAGGCATAAGCTCACAGAACTTGCTCGTAGTGCAAATAAACTCATTGTTTTGCCAGAAGGCACAGATATCAGAACCATTAAGGCTGCTGCAATATGTGTTGAACGTGGCATTGCTCGTTGTCAGTTACTGGGCGATAAAGAAAGTATTTTATTGATTGCAGAGCAACAAGGTATTCAATTACCAGAAGGACTATTAATTACCGACCCCAACTTAATTCGAGACCACTACATTGCTCCTTTAGTTGAGTTGAGAAAACATAAAGGATTAACCGAAGTGGTCGCAAAACAAGAACTACAAGACAACGTGGTCTTAGCAACAATGATGTTGCAACTCGGTGAAGTGGACGGTTTAGTCTCTGGAGCTATTAATACCACTGCAAATACGATTCGCCCTGCCCTGCAATTAATTAAAACGGCTGAAGGAAGTTCATTAGTTTCATCTGTTTTCTTTATGTTATTACCTGAGCAAGTTCTAGTATATGGTGATTGTGCAATAAACCCTGAGCCAACTGCGGAACAACTCTCTGAGATAGCGATACAATCTGCCGACTCAGCAATAAAGTTTGGCATTGACCCTAAGGTAGCCATGATAAGTTACAGCACTGGCAGTTCGGGGGTTGGTGCCGATGTAGAAAAAGTAGCAAAAGCAACCAAACTCGCGCAAGCAAAACGACCTGATTTGATCATCGATGGACCGCTGCAATATGATGCCGCCATTATGGAAAATGTTGCCAAGAAAAAAGCGCCTAACAGCCCTGTTGCGGGTAAAGCCAATGTCTTCATTTTTCCTGATTTAAATACCGGTAATACCACCTACAAAGCGGTACAACGTTCTGCACACTTAGTCAGTATTGGGCCAATGTTACAAGGCATGCGAAAACCGGTTAACGACCTTTCCCGTGGTGCTTTAGTCGATGATATCGTCTATACAATTGCCTTAACAGCCATTCAAGCAAAAGTATAGTTTACTCAGCTAAAAGGTTAGTTTATTAACCTTTTAGCTTATATTTTTATTGGCTTGAGACTGCTTTTATATACAGTTGACTATTTTAATAACTATTTATAATTCAATCAATTTTTAGCCACTAGACAAAAAACAACCAGCTAAAATTAACCTTTAAAAACATAAAGATAACCATTAAAGCAATAGTTACCCACAATGATACCCACAGCTTTTGTGGATATCATTAATAACTATTGATGAGGATTTAACAGGTTAACCAGCAAGAATACATTAACTTTTCCACGTTTGATGCTGTTTTTATAAATAACAAGTTATTATTGCCATAAAATACAATAAAATCTAAATAAACATCATATTATTTATCTATTATCAAGCGATGGGGAGTCGCGAGACAAGATCAAGTAAACTTGCTTTATCTTATTAATATCTGCTGTTCATTGCTAAAGCAAGGCATTGACGATACTTAATCTGTTTAAGATAACTATCCTTGCTTTAACAATTAGCCAGTAAACGCTATAGTGACCTTTTTCCTAATGGTCACGTTCAATGAGCACTCTTACCCTCAAATTACTTGAAGAAACGTTTGCTATTCATAGTTTAGCCAGCGATATCGAAATACCAAAAGCTGTGTTTGATGCGCCAATTTTTTTTATTGCAAAAACCTATGAAGAAACATCCATTGTATTACCTCAAAGTATCAACATTGTGAGTGATGAGGTTGAAAAAGACTGGCAAGCACTTGAAGTTGTCGGCCCATTGGATTTTACGCTAACGGGTATTTTATCGAAAATATCAACAATTTTAGCCAAAGAAAAAATCAGTATTTTTGCTATATCTACTTTTGATACTGATTATATTTTAGTAAAATCAAATAATGTATCTCTTGCAACCACTGCATTGATATCTAACGATTACCAAATAATTTAGTTTAAGGGATGTTCATGACCACTATTTACGGCATAAATAATTGCGACACGGTTAAAAAAGCAACGAAATGGCTTGATAAGCAAGATATTGAGTACACTTTTTTTGATTTTAAGAAACAACCATTAACGCCTGAGTTACTCAATGAATTTGTCAGCAACAGCTCTTGGGAAGTTTTACTCAATAAACGTAGTACCACTTTTAGAAACCTACCCGAAGCGATTAAGAGCAATTTAACTGATGATGTTATTTTCCAAGCAGTTTTGGCTCAACCGACCTTACTCAAAAGACCTTTAATCGCTCACAACAACGCCTTTGAAGTGGGTTTTAAAGAGCCTGTATATCAAGCACTATTTTTATCATGAGTAAATTAAAGGCAGAACATGACGTTATCATGTTAGCGAAAGATTTAATTGCCCGCCCGTCAGTAACCCCTGAAGATTTTGGTTGTCAAAAAATGATGTCAGAGCGTCTAGGCGTTTTGGGATTTAACAATGAAACTATGGTTTTCGAAGATACGACCAATCTATGGTCGAGACGCGGCACAACTGAGCCAGTATTTTGCTTTGCCGGTCACACTGATGTTGTTCCCGCAGGTAACTTAGCGCTTTGGCATACTCCCCCTTTTGAGCCAACCATTATTGATGGCATGTTGTACGGGCGCGGTGCTGCAGATATGAAAGGCAGTTTAGCCGCAATGCTCATTGCTACAGCACGCTTTGTAAATGATCATCCCGACCATAAGGGCTCAATAGCTTACCTTATTACCAGTGATGAAGAAGGGCCTTTTATCAATGGCACCACCCGTGTTATCGATACCCTTGAAGCTCGTCATGAGAAAATCAACTATTGTATTGTTGGTGAGCCAACCAGCTCAGATAGGGTCGGTGATATCGTTAAAAATGGTCGCCGGGGCTCTATCTCTGGTGAACTAATCATTCACGGTAAACAAGGCCATGTTGCCTACCCTGATCATGTAAAAAACCCTATCCATCTAGCTATGCCTGCTTTAGCCGAACTTAGTCAAATGCACTGGGATAACGGTAATGCTTATTTTCCTAAAACAAGTTTTCAGTTATCAAACATCGAATCGGGTACTGGCGCAACTAATGTTGTACCTGGTCATTTAACCGCATGGTTTAATTTACGTTTTAGTACCGAATTAAATTTTCAAAATATTATCGATAAAATTGATGCTGTCCTTATTAAACATCAATTAACCTATGAAATTAAATGGACATTTAATGGTAAGCCGTTTATTACTGAACCTGGCGCTTTGCTTGACTCTGCGGTAAAAGCTATAAAGACAGTCACCAATATTGATGCTGAATTATCAACATCTGGTGGCACTTCAGATGGCCGTTTTATTGCCCCTACGGGTGCACAAGTGATTGAACTTGGGCCGTGCAATGCCACTATTCATCAAGTCAACGAGAGTGTTAGCTGTAATGATTTAATTTTACTTACTGATATTTATTACCATACACTGGTTAATGCACTCACTGACCCAACAACCACAGCTTAACTTTAATGATTGAAATATTAACTAACAGACAATTAACTGGCCACGACAATAGCCATATTACTTGGTTAGATGACCAGACAGGAATTCATCGCCAAGCGTTAACTGCATGGCAAGCTATGTCTGATCAAGCAAAGTTGGCTGGCTTTGAACTGAAAATTGCCAGTGGTTATAGAGACTTCACTCGACAATTAACTATTTGGAACCGAAAGTTTTCAGGTCAGCTCGCGATTAAAGATATGCAAGGGGCAACCCTAGATATTAATAAAATAACAGAGCAAGAAATTGTTCAGGCTATTTTATACTTTTCGGCACTTCCTGGGGCAAGTCGACATCATTGGGGATGCGATATCGATATCTATGCTAAAAATTTATTAGCTGACGATGAAAAGCTACAGTTAGAACCATGGGAGTTTGCTGTTGGGGGGCCTTTTTATCCATTAAACCAATGGCTAACTCAACATGCTAGTCGCTTTGGCTTTTACTTTCCTTACGATAAATTTCGCGGTGGAGTCGCTATAGAGCCTTGGCATTTATCTTATTGGCCAATAGCGCAACATGGAGAAAGGTTATTAACTGAGAACCTGCTTAATTCGGTTCTTTTAAGCTCAGATATCTTGGGGAAAAAAGAGATTCTTCAGAACCTATCAACTATTTATCAGCAATATATTCAAAATGTTGGGAGTATTCACTATGGATAATTGGTTAGTCATCGTTATTATTATTGCAGCTTTCGCCTTAATAATTGGTAATTTTAGTGTTGTTCAACAAAATGCTAATACACCTTTACGAAAGCAAGGCTTAAATGATTTAGAAGAAACACTGCCGCGCAGTCATAACAAAGCCCATAAAATGCCAACTATCGTTTCAGCTGAACCGATAGAGTCAAAAGAAAAAAAGCGAAATAGCCATTTAAATCGATGAAATAGCCAAGCAGTCTATTTTAAGAAAGATTAAGTCTTGATAAAGACTGACTTGAACAACTACCTTTATAATTTCAAATACCATTAAGATACACTGTAGATAATTGACTTGTAAAAAAAACGCCGCTAAAAAATTTAGCGGCGTTTTATTTTAAATAAGCACGATTAAAGCAAGTTAAAAAGCATCTCTAAAAGATAAGCCTCTTTCCATTACTGGAAAAATACGTTCTAGTACTTCAACGGGTAAAGGATTACCATCAGCATCATAGATAGTTACCGAGGTTTTACCTTGTTCGTCGTTAAGTACAAATTGGTACTTAGCTTGGTCAAGATCAATAACAGGAACGTCATCTCCCCATATAACTGACCATAAGCTATTTTCAGGCTTCGCAAAATCAACAAAGTATATTTTCTTACTTTCATTAAGATCTGTTATCTCAAAGCCATAATCTGTAAAAAACAATGGCATATTTGACCAAAGCATTTCAATATCAATTTCAGCAATATATGCTGGCTCTGCTTGAGCGTTTTCACCAATAGTGACAAATTTTTGATTAGCTCGCATTAAACGGTTTTCACGTTGCTGCAATCGATATTTAAAATCAACCTGAGCAACAACCTCATTAAGCATCGCCATTTCTGCGCGTTGTTTGTCAATGATGTCCATTGTTTTACTTGCGCCGTTCTTGTCGGTACGCATGTAATCAATTAATTTAACACTTAAAGCGACACTTCGACCATGAGGTTTACTTTCAAACTGATAGTTAAAGCGCATGCTCTCACTGCTATCTACCGTTTTAAATAACCAATAACCAGAAACGTCTTCTTCATGGTACCAAGCCGACTCAAATACATTATCATCAGTACCGATAGCCGTTAACTCTACACCATCACTCGCGAGTTGCTCACGCAGTGCTTCAGTGATGAAGTCTTTCAAATCGGTATCTTCTAATATTTGGTCAAACCAAATCTTAGCGTTCATTGTACCTGGAACAACACGTGAAGATGAAGCGACAGGAAGAACCAATGAAGGCGCTCTAACATCAACATCTTGGCCAATTGGCCCTTTATTATTGATGGCGTCTGAGATAAAAAACTTTGCATTAACTTCAGGCTTATTCAAACCTGTAGGAACACCTATTTGTTTAGCTTCTTTAACTTTGGCGTATTCAAAATCGCCCATAGCGCTTTTGTTATTAACACTGCCACAACCTGTTACTGCAAGACTTAACAAGGAAAAATAAAATATACGACGATTCATTAACACTCCTGAGGATACAATCTGAATCTTTAAAAGTTGGTTCTTATATTGAACTGACCATAAAAGTTAACTTTGAAACCATTAAATGTAGATTAAATGTAGACAACGAAAACTTTAATCTGCTCTTTGAGTAAATTATCTGTATTAAGTTCCAATATTATCTATAGATTTTATTGATCAGCATATACAAGTATACTATCAGACAAATTAATGGGCACCATGGTACTTGGCTGTTTTTACAAACACAAGAATTCAACTCGAAAAATAACAAATAAATATATTCTCGCTTTAATAGCGGTTTTTATCTGCTTTAAATACGTTACAATAGCCACTTTTTTAAACTACTTAGGCTAACTATGTCTCAATATTTAGTACTCACAGCAATGGGCGCAGACAGAACAGGAAGTGTAAGTGAGCTCACTAAGCTGGCGAGTAAATGCGGCTGTAATATTATTGACAGTAGAATGGCGATATTTGGCCTAGAGTTTTCTTTGATTATGTTATTAAATGGTAGTGCGAAAGCGATTAATCAAATTGAAAATAAGTTACCTGCCGTGGCAGTCAAGCTTGAATTAACCACCATGATGAAAAGAACCTCTGGTTATAAAAAAAGAGAGTTCACCCATCATTATCAAGTTGATTATGCCGGTATCGACCAACCTGGTTTATTAAAAGCGGTGACCGCATTTTTTGCCACCCGCAATATTGACTTATCATCGTTAAAATCAGAAATTGACCCCGTCACTAATCAAATGCGCGCGACCATTTTAATAGCCTTAACCGAAGACACAAGTATTGCACAGCTAGAAAGCGATTACTTTGAACTATGCGAACAAGTTGATGTGCAAGGCTGCATTAAAAAAGTGAATTCAAACCTTATATAAACTACATACAAGCAGGATACCCATGAAAACAATAACTGTTGGCGAAACCGCACCACTATTTACTTTACTTGATGAAAATAGCGATAAAGTCGCTTTAGCTGATTATATTGGTAAAAAACAAGTACTGGTCTATTTCTACCCTAAAGCCATGACCCCAGGGTGTACTGTGCAAGCACAAGGCCTAAGAGACAGTAAAAGCGAACTTGAACAATTAAATACAATAGTCTTTGGCATTAGTCCCGACGAACCGAAGAAGTTAGTTAAGTTTTGTCTGCGCGATGCATTAAACTTCACGTTATTGTCAGATGTTGATCACAGTGTTGCTGACGCCTTTGGCGTATGGGGATTAAAGAAGTTCATGGGAAAAGAATACGACGGCATCCATCGTTTAAGTTTTTTAATTGGCTTAGATGGCAAAATTAGCCACGTATTTAATAAATTCAAGACAAAAAACCACCATGAAGTTGTTTTAGACGTTTTAAACACTAACGACTAAAAATTAACCGTAACGGTTAGCTTATTTGTTTTAGGCTAGCCGCATAAATAGAATGCTATAATGCCTGCTCCTTTAAAATACCTTTCAGCCTATTCTTTAGATATTCAACATAAAGTACAAGCAATGATAACGGCCAAGAAGTTATCTGCCTATTTGTTGGCAAAATACCCTGTTACCCATCAAATATATAACGATAAAGCCCTGCGCAGCTATGTAATGGATATTAAAAATCAGTACTTAAAGAAGTCTGAACCATTAAGCCAGATAAAGTACGACGATAAAATTCATGTTATTAATAACGCATTAGGCTTGCACACTTATGTATCAAGGGTGCAAGGTAGTAAGCTCAAAAGTAAAAATGAAATACGCATTGGCGCTTTATTTAAAAAAACGCCCGAAACATTTTTGCAAATGATCGTTGTTCACGAACTTGCCCATTTAAAAGAAAAAGATCATAACAAAAATTTCTATAAACTTTGTCAGCATATGCAAGCAGATTATCACCAAGTAGAACTAGATTTACGCATTTACTTGACCCAAGTAGAGTTATTTGGCGATATTTACAATTAAGCTTGAAGCCTATTTTAACGCAAGCTACAGTAATGAAAATATCCTTATAATAAATGCTGATGAATATTACTCATGTAAAAAAACGTATCGTACTTACTGGCGGCCCTGGTGGCGGTAAAACCACAGCCGTTGATCTTATTCGCCGTGAATTTTCAGGGAAAATAGCGACCGTCCCCGAAGCAGCAACGATGATTTTCAGTGGCGGCATTGCTCGTTCAAATAACAATCATGTACTAAAAATACAACAAACTGCTATTTTTAATTTACAAAAAAATTTAGAAGATATTCAGCGAGCGACTTTTGAGCACAGTATTATTTTATGTGACCGAGGCTCTTTAGACGGCCTAGCTTATTGGCCAGGCAATGATGATGAGTTTTTCCAAGCGATGGATACCACGCTTGCTGATGAGTTGGCACGTTACGATGCGGTCATTTTTTTTGAAAGTGCAGCAAAATCAGGTGAAAGTATCAAAAGTAATAATCCCATTCGCAATGAATCAGAAAAAGCGGCTATCATTCTTGACGATAAACTACAGACTATTTGGTCACAACATCCTAATTTTAACTTAATCCACAGTGCTGAATCTTTTATCAATAAAGTTATGTTTGGTATCACGACCATTGAAGAAATTATCGAGCAGTATCAAAAAGACTCAGGGTAAAGTTTACCTTAGAGCACCTCTTTAAGCGGTACCCTGTTCAGGAAAGTCACTATTTGATGGCCAAGCATTTAAAACGGCCTTAACTAAAGTTGCTAGGGGAATAGCAAAGAATATTCCCCAGAAACCCCACATGCCGCCAAATAAAATAACAGCAACAATAATCGTTACTGGATGGAGATTTACCGCCTCTGAAAATAATAATGGCACAATAATATTGCCATCAATAGCTTGAATAATACCGTAAGCTATCATTACATAACCGAATTCGCTACCTGTGCCAAATTGAAATAAAGCCACCAACAAGACAGGAAAAGTGACGATAGTAGCGCCTACATATGGCACAAGTACCGACAACCCCACTAAAACACCAAGTAATACCGCATAATTTAGGCCGAGGACGATAAAGGCTATGGTCGATGCAGCACCAACAATAAGGATTTCAATCACCTTACCACGAATATAATTCATAATTTGTTGATACATCTCATCGCCTACTTTCGTCGCCATTAAACGTTCTTTAGGAAGAAATGAGGTAAAATTTGAAATTAATACTTTTTTATCTTTTAGAAAGAAGAACACCATTAACGGCACTAAAATTAAGTAAATCATCAAAGCAACAATATCAGAAATAGAATTAAGAGACGCTTTTAAGGCAACTTGTCCCCATTCAATTAACTTATCATTGACGGCAGAAATTAATGTTTCTATTTGTCCGGCATTAATTAAATCAGGATACAACTCGGGAAGCGTCAACAAATAGGTTTGTCCCTGAGACACCATTTGCGGTACTTCTTGTAATAAATTACTACTTTGTTGCCAAATAACCGGCATTAGCCCAAGAATACCGACTAAAGAAATGCCGATAAACCCCGCTACAACGATACCCACGGCAAATGTTCTTGATAAGCCAAGACGGACTAGACGATGGACAGGTAAATCTAATAAAAAAGCGATCGCAATAGCAACAAAGACCGGCATAAGTAAGTTATTAAATAAAAAGACAAAAAGAAAGGCACACAAAAGAATAACCATTAAAGTTACTGCGTTTGGATCAGAAAACTTACGTTTATACCATTGAGAAAATAATGAAACCATTTATATAACTTACCTGTTGGATGAAAGGGGTTGAGGGGCTTTACTAATAAAAAGTTCAAGGGTGTCTTTTTCAAGCCAAGACTCTTTATAGTGGTAACCTTGTTTCGTTAATAGTTTAGGAATATCCTTGATAGAGCCTTGGTCAGATATTCTCAGTAAACAAAAATCAGCATTCGACATTTTTTTTAACAATAATCGCAATTGTACTAATGGCACAGGACATTTTTCCGAACTGGCATCATATTCATAGATCATCACTACATACCACTTAAAAAATCATCAGATAACAATAATTGTCACCAATAACAGTAAACAAACCTTTTGTTTGATTATCTAATTTGCGACAATTGATTACAATGTTATTGTATTATTTATTTTGATTTGTTGGCAAATAAGTACTGAGGTGAAATGAAAGAGTTACCGATAACAGCTAGTTTAAAAGAAATTACTGCTCATAAAAAGAAACTTAATTGGGGTGATGTACCTGCTATCTATCATATGGCGGCATCTTCAATTAGTGATATGGACGGGATTTTAACGCATGGTTTTGATAGTGCCTATAAACAATTATTTGATAAACGTAATTGGAACTATGCCTTTTTAGAGGCGACGGCTGATAACGATGGCACTATTAACGTTACCCAAAAGCCAAAAATAGCCTTACGCCATTGCTATGATGAACAAAATTATGAACTTCACTGTTATCCGATAGTCAAAGGTGAACGACTCTATACACCATTATCACAAAGTGCCTTATGTCCATTTGTGCAATGGTCACCCGAAAACATGCAAATGCTATTTAGGATCAGTAGTTTAATTTCCTTTATCGTTTTTACTTTTAAAAGTGGTGATCCAGCAGATTTAGCGTTAATAAAGTACTCACATAAACGTGTGCAAGAGCTAATAGCTCAACTGAGCCAATCATTTGAAATAGTCGATGTAGTGGGTTATTCCATTGCAGATTTTTGTAAAGAGTTATATCGAGGAAAACCAAATTTCACGATAGCTGATTTACTTGATACACCGGATATAAATACGGAATAATTAATTTGCCTTATAAACATAAGCTTAAAATAAAATCATTATTATTTACCTGCGCATTAACAACATTAGTTGCTAGCCCATACGGCTTTTCCCAAGAAAATAATAAAAACAAACTTCCTGAAATTGGCACGGCTGGATTTAGCGTTCTATCTGTTGATAAAGAACGCCAGATAGGTAACGCAATGATGCGTCATATTCGCGCTTCTCAGCCGTTGGTCAATGACCCTGTTTTAATCGAATATATTAACGATTTAGGCAACCGTTTAGTCAAGAATGCCCAAGATGTTAATTACAGCTTCGAATTTTTTATCATTAGAAATAAAGAAATCAATGCCTTTGCCTTTTTTGGGGGCCATGTTGGTATTCATAGTGGCTTAATTACCCTCGCTGATACAGAGAGCGAACTAGCCTCAGTAATCGGTCATGAAATATCTCATGTAACCCAGCGTCACTTGGCCCGAAGGCTTGAGGCTCAAAGTAGAAATCAACCACTAGCCACTGCAGCATTAATTTCAGGGGTATTACTGGCATTAGTTAACCCATCTGTTGGTATGGCTGCATTAACCACAACAATGGCGGCGTCAAAACAATCAAGTATTAATTTTACCCGTGGCAATGAGCAAGAAGCCGACCGTGTTGGCATTGCCCTACTCGCACAAAGCGGTTTTGATCCGCAAGGTGCCCCCGATTTTTTTGGAAAAATGGCAGTGAAATATCGTTATACTTCAAAGCCACCAGCAATGCTATTAACTCATCCGGTGCCTGAATCTCGCATTGCCGAAGCGCGTGTCCGTGCTCATGGTTTAGAAAGTCGTCCTTCAGCTCCTAGTTTAAACTTTGCGCTCGCAAAAGCGCGTATTCAAGCGCGTTACGAATCAACGGCCCTGGAAAACATTGCAACTTTTGAAGATAGTATAAAAAAACAAAACTACACTTATAGAGCCGCTGTTGACTATGGCTTAGCTTTATCATTATTTGAAAATAAAGAGTATCAAGCGGCTAAAAAAATACTTGAAAGATTGCTCATTGAAGATAAAAACAATCTATTCTATGCAGATGCACTAACCGATGTTTATATTAAAACAAAAGAAGTAAATAAAGCGCTGACTATGCTCAGTGCCCTTAATTTATTGATGCCAAATAACCAAGTTGTTACCTTAAACTTTGCCAACGCTCTCGTTGAAAACAGTCAATATTCAGAAGCTGAAGTACTTTTACAAGACTACCTGTTAGTTAAACCAGGTAATTTTATCGCTTATGATATATTAACGACTGTCTATGAAAAACAAGATAAAAAAGCACTGATGCATGCGACAAAAGGCGAAATCTTTGCACTTTTAGGGGCATACTCTCGTGCGGTCGACGAATTGCAAACAGGGTACAATTTTACAGATAATCAACCGTTAGTCGAAAAACGTATCAAAGCACGAATATTGCAATTTCAAGATCAAGAACAAAAACTTAAAAGACTATAATCCATATTACAGAAACGTTTAGAATAGGTGCTATAACGGCCTACTCTATCGATTAACCCGTAAAATTATTTAATTTTAGCACCCATTGAGATCTAACCATGTTAACGATTTATCATAACCCTCGCTGTTCTAAAAGCCGCCAAACCTTGGCGTTGATTGAAGAAAACAACCAAGAGGTTTGCATTGTAGAGTATTTAAAAAAACCACTGGATGAAAGCACTATCCAGTCACTTTTATCACGTTTAAATGTTTCCCCTATTCAAATGATGCGCACTAAAGAAAGTGAATTTAAAGAACAAGCATTAGCTCAAGCAACTGACAAGCAACTCATTGAAGCTATGGTGAACACCCCAAAACTTATTGAGCGACCAATTGTTACTACGCAAACGAAAGCCATCATTGGCCGACCTCCTGAAAACGTTTTAACACTCTTTTAATTTCAATTTAAAATTTAATTCAACAAGTTAGTGAAACAATTTGCTAACCAGCAGGATACCTTTCATGACCAAGCCACAAAGATTTTCAACATCAACATTTAAAAAAATAACCTTAATTGGCTATTTTTCTTTATTATTTTTTATGCCGCTTTGGCTAATCTATTTAAACCCTTCACAAGGTTTGTCGCCGATATTAAGCTTATGCTTATTCACAGTACCACTGTTATTTCCTCTAAAAGGTTTGCTGGCAGGTAATCCTTATACCTATGCTTGGTCGAGCTTTGTCGTTATGATTTATTTCCTACACAGTTTAACCACGCTGTGGGTATCTCCAGCAGATGTAGTTTGGGCATCATTAGAGCTTATATTTGCAACAATGATGTTTATTGGTGGCAGTTATTACGCGAAATATAGAGGTCAAGAACTAGGCTTGAGTATTAGAAAAGCTAAAGATAAAGCGTAACGCTTCAATAAGACTTTTATAACGTAACCACCATTATAGTTAAGGGCTGAAAATGAAAAACATTCTGCATATATTACTGCTAATACCTATTTTATTTGCTTGTAACAATAATGGTGAGGTCACTAAAATTATCACCGTCGACGATGAAGTGAAAATTTCTCAGGCGGTCGAATTAGTTTTACTCGCTCCCTCGAGTAAGGTGACTGACATTATTTGGACGCAGACGACTGGCGAGCCAGTGGTGTTCTTGGCCTACACCAGCAAGGTTATCGCTTTCACACCTAACACCGCAGGCGCATATAGTTTTAATGTTTCATTTACACTAGAAGATGGTAGCAGAGAGTCACTTAACCACTCTCTTAGTGTAACCAATGAACAAGGAGAGATTTCTGCGCGTCTGGGTCATGCTGCTCTAGAAGGTAGTAAAGTGTCATTGCGCGCTTCGTTAACAAATAAGCTTTTAAGCGATAGTTTAGTTTGGCAACAAACTGCCGGTCCAGAGGTCAATTTTACGGCTGAAAATACCCAGGGTGATTATGCAGTATTCTTTAATGCGCCGGAAGTTACTAGGGATACGGTAGTAGAATTCACCGTATCCTCAGGGAGCTATTCTGACAAAGTAGCGGTACTTATTGAAAATGCTGAACCTGTCCCAACTTCAGATAATACCGCTTATACTGAGCGTTTAGCACGGGTATTCCCCTTTGTTGCAAACTCGTCTTATGCCGATGTACTCGTCGATTGTGTTTATAGTAATAAAATTAACTTTGCGCGAACATGTGCATTTAATACCTTACCATTAATTGCACATGATACGACCACACCAACGGTTGATGACATAATGGACCGAGTGATCGTTTCTCATTATTGGATGGGAGAAAGATTTCGAGAATTTCTTGAAAATTACGACCCCTACAATGATTTCAAAAACTTACTAAGAGCAAATACTGCCATTGTAATTTCTTATGACATCAGACCCTCTTATTACTGGGTGGTCAGTGGCGCTATTCACTTGGATGCTAATTATTTTTGGATGACCCCTGATGAGCGAGATACCATAAATCAAGCACCTGACTATAGAGCGTCCTTTGGTGGAGATCTTAATTTTGCCATGCCTTGGCGTTATGTAAAAAATAATAATTACACCACTACTTTTATATCTGAAAATGACAGGGTTACTCGCCAACCTAGCGATGTTTTATACAGTTTAACGTCTTTGATGTACCACGAACTTGCCCATGCCAACGATATTTTCCCAAGCACTAGTTGGTCAGCTTTAAACAGAGACCAAACAATATTATCAGCCGCACAACAGATAGCAGATAATAGTGGCTTTAAATCTGATCAGCTAAACAACACCCTTCCCTTACTGGGTGAGGAAATGTACGCCTTAGCTCAGGTACGTTTTCAGGGGGTTGACGCATCAAAAACACAAAACGCTTATCAACCCAGCGATATTAAAACGTTTTTTAGTGGCGAAGCTGCGCCTCAGTTTTATAATTACTCAAGTATTCGCGAAGATTACGCTATGCTTTTTGATGGTTTTATGATGAAAACTCGCTTTGATATTAGTCGAGATGTCGCTATAACTAACGCTCCTAAAATTGCGAATGAAAATTATATCGTTAATTGGGGACAGCGCGGCCGTATTGGCGATGAAAAGATTAAACCTCGGGTATTATATGCCGTAAGTCATATATTGCCGGAAGTAAGTGATATTGAAAACTTAGTGAATAATTTACCAAGTCCAATCATGATGAACGCAGGTGAGAGTTGGGCTAACAATTTAAATATAAGCCCAATTAATAAAGAACAATCAGGGTTGCAAAACGTTTCAGCTCAACCCAAAGATAGACGCTTTGTTCAGTATGAATTTTATGAAAAACCCAGCCCTTTAAAATAAAATAGCTTTAATAAATGGGATGGTGATTTTTCGTTGTTCTCTTATTGATGCTTCGTCAAGCTCGGCTAAAGCTAAGATCAAGTGACTCATTTCACGTGATAAGTGACTCAGTAAATATTTAGCGACTTCATCACTTAATAATAAACCTCGTTGTTGCGCTCTAAATTTTAAGGCGATTAACTTTTCTTCATCATCTAGGGGTTTGATTTGCTCTGTCATTCCCCAAGATAATCGAGAGACTAAATCGGCTAAGCCAAGTTTCAATTGTGAAACACTTTGATCTCCAGTAATAATCAAGCGTTTATTATGCTCAATAACACGGTTAAATAAATCAAAGACCGCTTGTTGCCAAAGCTTGTCCCCAGCAATTAATTGCACATCATCTAAGCAAATCAAATCAATATTTTCTAAACCATCAAGTACTTCAACCGACAACTGTTTTAATTCAGAAAAAGATAAACAAACGGATGATAGACCTAATTTCTCAGCAAAAGTACAACTGGCATGAAGTAAATGTGATTTACCAACACCTGACAAGCCGAATAAGTAAAAACTATTGACGTGCGCAGACTCTACCGAATGTTGACTGGCTTTAATAAACGACTTTAACTGCTCAGTTGCCGAATAATTAGCAATACTTTGGAAACTTGAAAACGTTTCATCATCGGGTAATTGAACTGACAAGGTTAATTGAGAAGTGACTTTCACTAGGGTTTCCAATAAAAAACAGGGACAGCACCGACCACTTTTTCGGCAAGCGGGTCATCAAAAAGGTCTAATTGCTTATTCAGCTTTAATGAAGCGAGAAAGGCTTGTCCTGAACTTTTTAAAACCAATTCAAAACGGCGATTTTTCCCCGAAGCGCTGAGTAATTTTACCGATTTAACTGATGATAATTGTTCAAGAAATCGCTCTAATTCAATAAAGCTTTTTAGTGATGATATATTGGCAACATCAATAATATAATTGTTATCAATATCACTATTTAAAGCATATTTTTGATAAATTATATCACTAATAAGAGAAAGCGCAGTTTTTAATAACTGGTCAGGAGCGTCACCGTAGCTGATTTCACCAAAGATTTGTCCGGTGATTGTATCGCGATTGTAGCCTTGGGCATCGGCGATAAAACTCCAGTCTAGTGCGTATTGTTGACGTTCTTTTTGGCATAAAAAACAATCATCAACCTGTTCATCACTTTCTTGTTGAGGTAATAAACTACTGTTTGATAAACGAATAATTATTATAGATTCTGGATTATAGCGCAGTGATGCCATTTGTACTTGTTTGGCAAAGCGTCCCCAAACATCAAAAGTAGAGATGGTATTTACATCGGTTAAGTCCATTAAGGGCATTAAAATAGGTAAGCCCCTTAACGCTGAAAATTGTTCGACACTATTAGGTAAATTGTAACTCACTTGTGGTGTTGCATTATTGGAAAAAGACGAGTGGCTTGCATTAGAAATAGTCGTACGGCGTAAACCATTCTCTTCAACGAGCCACAATAAAATTTGTGGCCGTAAACTTCCCCAAATTGGGGCGTTGGCATCTTCAAACAACTGATTAATTTTGCTTTCGTCAAAAGTAACTAAAAGCTCAGTCTGCTCAGCATTACGTTGATAACGGTATTTTACAACATAGCCACTGACATTTCTAAGGCCACTTTTTATGGTTGAGTTGGACAACAGCGCTTGTTGTCCCCCCACTTTAAGCACCACCGCGCTCATTGCTTGTTGCAAGGCGAGCTTTCGCTCTGAGTCGGTTTGTGAGTTAACGATAACCTTTGCGTTGTATAAGTTTTTAACTTCAACAGCCAAAGCGGTCATTGAAGCAAAGAAATTACTTAAAACAACAACTAATACAATAAGATATCTAAGCATATTTTTTAAGTTGATTATTTTTATGTATAAGATCTTATCATAGTGTTAATCATTTTAAACACTAATAAAAAATAATTTATTATAAAGATTTTCACCACGCCATTGCGCTGGTAGAATGCGCCATTAAAGTTCTTATGCTAATTAATTGAGGTTTCCCCCGTGAGCGAACAAAAACAGTCTCTAAGCTATAAAGATGCTGGCGTTGATATAGATGCAGGTAACGCCCTAGTAGAAAACATTAAAGGTGCAGTAAAACGTACAACTCGTCCTGAAGTGATGAGTGGCTTAGGTGGTTTTGGCTCAGTATGCCAATTACCAACCGGTTATAAAGAACCTGTAATGGTTGCGGGAACAGATGGCGTAGGTACAAAACTACGCTTAGCAATTGATTTAAACAAGCACGATACCGTAGGTATTGATTTAGTGGCTATGTGTGTCAATGATTTAATCGTTCAGGGTGCTGAACCTTTGTTCTTTTTAGATTATTACGCGACAGACAAACTTGATGTAGATGTTGCTTCGGCAGTTGTTGCTGGTATTGCTGATGGTTGTGTATTATCAAACTGTGCTTTAGTTGGCGGCGAAACCGCTGAAATGCCAGGTATGTATCACAAGGGTGATTACGACATCGCTGGTTTTTGTGTCGGTATCGCTGAAAAATCCCGTTTAATTGACGGTACAAAAGTAGCATCAGGCGACCAATTAATTGCCTTAGCTTCTTCTGGCGCGCATTCAAACGGCTTTTCATTAATTCGTAAAGTATTAGAAGTTAATAAGACTGATACCAACGAATTATTAAATGGTAAGTCAATCGGTGATCATTTAATTGAGCCGACTAAAATTTATGTTAAATCTGTTTTAGAATTACATAAGCAAGTTGACATCCATGCCTTATCACATATTACTGGTGGTGGTTTTTGGGAAAATATTCCTCGTGTATTACCAGAAAGCGCTCAAGCCATTATTGACGGTAACAGCTGGGAGTGGCCAGCGATCTTTAACTGGTTGCAAGATAACGGCAACATTACTACCCACGAAATGTACCGTACCTTCAACTGCGGTGTTGGAATGATCATTGTTGTACCTGCTGCTGACCTAGCGAAAAGTATTGAAATTTTATCGGCTCACGGTGAGAATGCGTGGCACATTGGTGAAATCGCTGATATGCAAGCAGGCGCTGAACAAGTTGTGATTAATAAAGGTTAATTCTATGCCATCAAGTAACATGCAAGACAATAATTTAACCAGCAATATTGTTGTGCTAATCTCTGGTGGCGGCACTAATTTACAGGCGATTATAGACGCCTGTAAAGCTGCAGATTATCCAGGAAAAGTGGTTGGGGTTATTTCAAATAAAGCCGATGTATTCGGCTTAACTCGCGCTAAAAACGCTGGCATAGCCCATTGTGTACTTTCTCATAAAGATTTTAGCAGTAGAGAAATTTACGACCAAGCGTTGATCAAGCAAATTGATTTATACCAAGCTGATGTTGTTGTTCTGGCTGGTTTTATGAGAATATTAACACCTGAGTTTGTGCAACACTACCAAGGTAAGTTAATCAATATTCATCCCTCTTTATTACCTAAGTATCAAGGTCTACATACCCATCAACGGGCGATTGATGCCGGTGATACTGACCATGGTGTTAGTGTACATTATGTTACAGAAGAACTTGATGGTGGCCCAGTAATATTGCAAGCGAAAGTACCTATTTTTGCCGGTGATACCGCTGAGGAACTTGCGCTAAGAGTTCACGAACAGGAACATAGAATTTACCCCTTAGTGGTAAAATGGTGTTGTAATCAGCGCATTTCTATGCACAATGATACTGTACTTTTTGAAGGTAAAGCGCTCCCTGCTTCTGGCTATGCGAGTGAATAAATAAAATATTAAATGATAGGTAATTAAATGCTGAATAAATTATGTTGTATTGCTCTAGTATTAGCCTCACAGAGTAGTTTAGTTTTCGCCAATGAAGCAAAAACCACTCAAGCAGAGCAGCATGTTATTCAGCCTTTTACTGCTAAATATAATTTGATACGTTCTGCTGATATTTTAGGTAGTGCGACAAGAACGTTAGAATACTTAACACCTGAACAAGCTAAATATAGTTATAAAACAGATATTGAATGGTTAATATTTTCAGATAACCGTCAAGAAGTATCACTCGTTAAACTCGATCACCATAAGGTGACACCTCAGCAATATAATTTCCAACGAGACGGCACCGGACCTGATAAAGAATATGCTTGGCAGTTCAATATTCAGAATAATATTGCGAAGAACCTCAAAGACAATTCAGAGGTTAATATTGATTTTCCTGTCAATATTCAAGACTCACTCAGCTATCACTTGCAGAATCGTTTAAATTTAATTAAAAATCCAGAGCAAAAACTTTTTGTGTATCCGGTGATGAATCATTCGGGTAAAGTTAAAAATTATGTTTACCAGTATGATGGTGAAGATGAATTAATGCTGCCTTTTGGTATGATAAAAGCGGTTAGATTAAAAAGAGAAGTCATTGAAAAGAAAAAAATTACCTACGCTTGGTTCGCTCCAGAGTTAAATTACTTGTTGGTTAAAATACAACAAATAAAATCTGATGTTGAACAGTTTGATGCACAATTGACTTCACTTGAAGAACATTAATATTCAACCTTCAACACTTCTTGCCCTGAAGCAATAGACTCACCCAGACAAAATAAGTGCCACTGCCCTTTGGTCATTTTGTGCCAAGTTTCATTATCCGTTAATGGCTGAGTGGCGATAACCGTAACTACATCATTTTCTGTGGTTTCTTCGGTGAAATTAATAACTACTTCAGCATCAATCAAACTGGCTTTACCAAACGGTGCTCTGCGTGTTATCCAATGTAGGTTATTTGCACAATAAGCAAATAAATACTGGCCATTGGTGATATTGACATTAAATACACCCAACGCATTTATTTTGACACTCAACTCGGCGATAAATTTAAAGAGTACCGTTGCTGCTGGTTCTTTATCCGCAAACTTAAAATGAAGTTGGTCTAAGATCCAACAGAACGCATGTTCGCTGTCGGTAGCCCCTACAGGAATGTGTAATTTAACAGGCAGTTCAACCTGGACATTCTTCAATTGTCCATTATGTGCATAAGTCCAATTTCTTCCCCACATTTGACGGGTAAAAGGATGAGTATTCTCCAAAGAAATACCGCCAGAGTTTGCTTGTCGAATATGACAAATAACCGCTTCACTTTTTATTGGATAATTGGTGACTAACTCGGCAATCGGTGATTGTGAACTTGGTAAAGGGTCTTTAAAACTTCGACAGCCTTTACCCTCATAAAAAGTAATGCCCCAACCATCCTTATGCGGCCCAGTATTTCCACCACGCTGCATTAAACCACTAAAGCTAAAGCAAATGTCAGTGGGGACGTTCGCACTCATTGCCAGTAATTCGCACATAAATTAATTTCCGAATAGATAATTAACGTTATTATCCTATAAATAAGATTACAACGATAAATATATTTGTAATTTATTGTACATAGATTTAAGCTAAATACATGGTCAGACCTCTTTATTTTTATCTTTAGGTTTTTATTTTTTAAAAGGAAAATTAATGGAACAATTTACATGGTTCATTTATGCCGTTATTTTAACCGGCTTCATGGCATACACCCGTGCTGCGCTCTCAACTTTTACCTTAAGTTTTGCCGCATTAATGGCGGTAGGTACTATCTTTGATGCACTGTCATTTTTCAGTTGGATAATATTTGCAATCATTGCATTGCCCTTGAATATATCTGACTTTAGAAAGCAGTATATTACTCACCCTTTACTAAAAATGTTCAGATCTATCATGCCGCAAATGTCGAGAACTGAGCAAGAGGCTATCGACGCTGGTACGACCTGGTTTGAAGCAGAGCTATTTCGTGGTAACCCAGATTGGAAAAAACTACATAACTATGAAACACCCCGCTTAAGCGTTGAAGAGCAAAGTTTCTTAAATGGTCCCGTAGAAGAAGTTTGTAAAATGACCAATGATTGGCAAACGACTCATGTCGATGCTGATTTATCACCAGAAGTTTGGCAGTTTTTGAAAGATAATAAATTCTTCGCAATGATTATCAAAAAGAAATATGGCGGCTTAGAGTTTTGTGCCTATGCACAGTCACGAGTTTTACAAAAATTATCAGGGGTGAGTGCCGTATTAGCAAGCACCGTTGGAGTTCCTAATTCTTTAGGCCCAGGTGAATTATTACAACTTTACGGCACAAAAGAGCAGCAAGACCATTACCTTCCTCGTTTAGCGGTTGGTGATGAAATTCCCTGCTTTGCGTTGACTAGTCCGGAAGCCGGTTCAGATGCTGGTGCGATCCCCGATGAAGGCATTATTTGTCACGGTGAGTTTGAAGGTAAAGAAGTGCTTGGTATGAGATTAACTTGGGACAAACGTTACATTACGCTAGCGCCCATTGCCACAGTACTAGGTTTGGCTTTTAAACTAAAAGACCCTGACCATTTACTGGGTGAAACGGTTGATTTAGGCATTACCTGTGCATTGATCCCTACAGACTTAGACGGTGTTATCACTGGCCGTCGTCATTTCCCACTTAATGTTCCTTTTCAAAATGGTCCAACACAAGGTAATGGTGTCTTTGTGCCGCTTGACTATATTATTGGTGGCGCAGAAATGGCAGGCCAAGGCTGGCGCATGCTTATGGAGTGTTTGTCTGTTGGACGTGCTATTACACTTCCTTCTAATAGTGCTGGTGGTATAAAGTCACTTGCACTTGCTACAGGTGCTTACAGTAGAATTCGTCGTCAGTTCAAGATCCCTATCGGTAAAATGGAAGGTATTGAAGAACCCCTCGCTCGCATTGGTGGCAATGCTTATTTAATGGATGCGGTAACAACCATGTCTACAGGTGCTATCGATTTAGGCGAGAAACCTTCGGTAATTTCAGCCATTATAAAATATCATTTAACTGAAAAAATGCGTGTTTGTGTTAATGACGCTATGGACATTCACGGCGGCAAAGGCATCTGTATGGGCGAAGGTAACTACCTTGCTCGTGCCTATCAAGGTGCTCCGATTGCAATAACCGTTGAAGGCGCGAATATTCTGACACGTAGTTTAATTATTTACGGACAGGGAGCTATTCGTTGTCATCCTTACGTTTTAGCGGAGTTAGCCGCAGCAAACCAAACTGATGATGTTATTGCATTAAAAGAATTCGATCACGCCTTGTTTGGCCATATTGGCTTTGCCATTAGCAATGTTGTCCGCAGCCTTTGGTTTTCATTAACTGGCGCTAGGATTTTAAAGGCACCTTTTCGAGACGAAACCTCTCGTTACTATCAGTTGCTCACTCGCTTTAGTAGTAACTTAGCTATGCTATCAGATATATCGATGCTGACACTGGGTGGCGATTTGAAGCGCAAAGAGAGAATTTCGGCGCGTTTAGGTGATGTACTTAGCCATTTGTATTTGTCTTCGGCAACCTTAAAGCGTTTTAACGACGAAGGTCGTCAGCAAGATGACCTACCGCTTGTACAATGGGCACTTGAAGATAGCTTGTATGAAACACAGCAAGCTATTGACGCGTTGATCAGTAACTTTCCTAATAAGATAGTGGCACTGTTTCTAAGAGCTATGATCTTTCCAGTGGGCAAATGGTTGAAAAAACCTTCTGATATTACTGACCATAAAGTTGCACAGATATTACAAACACCTGGTAAAGCTCGAGAACGCTTAGGACAAGGTCAATATTTAAGCCGAGATCCAGAAAATGTTTTAGGTCAACTTGAGCAAACGTTAGATGACATTATTGCTTGTGAACCAATA
This sequence comes from Colwellia sp. BRX10-9, assembly GCF_014077405.1. Taxonomy (NCBI): domain Bacteria; kingdom Pseudomonadati; phylum Pseudomonadota; class Gammaproteobacteria; order Alteromonadales; family Colwelliaceae; genus Colwellia; species Colwellia sp. BRX10-9. Next base: position 98,126 of record NZ_JACGVV010000013.1, read on the forward strand.
TTTAAGAAGGTTTGTCAGGCTATTGGTGAAGATCTGCCTTTTTATGCCCTCGATGAAGTTGCTAAAAAAGGCTTAGCCGTTAATGTTATTAACGCTGTAGAAGCCGAGTTGTTATGCAAGGCTGAATTGGGCAGAAAAGTCGCTATCAATGTAGATGACTTTGACTCTGACGAATTAAGAGCACAGTCCGCTAGTCATTAATTTATCAACACGCCATAGAAATCGCCTACAAGGATGTAGGTTTCAATGTGTTTAAAGCCGTATTATCATCATAAATGAGCCCAGCAAACGTGTTGGACTCATTTTTTTTATCGTTAATGTCTTCACAAACTTTATAATTCTAGCGCCCACCTATTACTTTTTGTAACAAAAAATGCTGATAATTTTCCTGCCTAGATTGAAATACCATTAAAAATAAGTTAACTTTATGTTAACTAAAATTATACGACAAAATAATATGTTTTCTACTAAGGAAAGCCCCACTGTAAAAAGACGGAGCAAAGGTGAACAAACACGTTTACTGATATTACAATCAGCCATTGAAGTATTAGCAAAAAATGGAATAAAAGGCACGACTCATCGAGCCATAGCGAGTCATGCAAATATTCAACTCTCTCTTACCACCTATTATTTTAAAGATATACAAGAGTTAGTTCATCAAGCATTTACCTTGTGTTCTTCACAAATCACCACAAAAACAAGCTTAGCTTGGCAGCCTGCCGTTGAACTACTCGCCAATGTAAATAAAACAAGTTTACGTAAAATAAGTGAAAAAGAAAATTTACGTAATAAACTTGCCATAATGGCGACCCAATACTTAGTAAAAAGAATAATAGACTCACCCGTAGAGCTCGCTGTTCAACAATTACTCTTTACCGAAGTACGCGTAAACCGTAAATTAGCCCCTTTAGCTGAGATACACCGTGCGGCCTCGTTAAAACCCATTATTAAGTTATGCGAATTTTTTAATGCTCATGACCCACATATCGATGCTGATATTATTGCGACGGTTTTTACGCAAATAGAATACCGCAATATCAATGTGCCTGTTGAGCAATTAGATACTGATAACATTCAAGCCATCGTTAGCCGAGTCATTGGTTATGCAATGAACTTAAAAAGTTTAGCACTTACCTCTTAAAAGATAATTATCTGATTGTTTTGTAGATGAGCTGTAAATGTTGTAAATTTGTTTCTATATCTGGTCGTACCAATAAAGCTATAAGACTCAATAACAACAATAAGGTTTAAATATGCCCTACCAAGCATTACTCACAAAACACAGTCAGTATTTTGATACTAATGTCACTCGAGATATTTCATGGCGTAAACAGCAACTACAAGCTATAAAAAAACTTGTTATTGAAAACGAAAAAGATATTTTACAGGCTTTACAAGATGACCTTGCAAAACCGACTCTAGAAGCTTGGATCACTGAAATATCATACATAACCAGTGATGTTGACCACACGTGCAAACACCTCAATAAATGGGCTAAACCAAGGGGCGTTAGTACCCCAATTGTGGTACAACCGGGGAAATCATTTATTAAACCCGAGCCACAAGGCACTGTATTAATTATTGGCGCGTGGAATTATCCTTTACAATTAGTATTGGCCCCTTTAATTGCCGTTATTGCTGCCGGTAATTGTGCCATCATCAAGCCTTCAGAGCTTGCTCCTGCTATTTCTGCACTTATTGGCCAACTTATTCCTAAGTATTTAGATAATAACGCCGTTAGTGTGGTTGAAGGCGGTGTTACAGAAACAACCGCATTACTTACCTTAAACTTTGATCACATTATGTATACTGGCAATGGTCAAGTCGCTCGTATTGTCATGGCCGCAGCCGCAAAGCACTTAACGCCAGTGACATTAGAGCTTGGCGGCAAAAGTCCTGTTTACGTCGATGAAAGTGCAGATTTAACAATAACAGCACAGCGTATTGCATGGGGCAAGTGGATGAATGCAGGGCAAACCTGCATAGCGCCTGATTATCTATTAGTAAAAGAAAACCTAGTTGAGCCATTAACACTAGCGTTGAAAGCTCAAATAACCGCTATGTTTGGTGAAAACCCAAAAAATAGCGACAGCTATGGCCGTATAATTAACCAGCGCCATTGTCAGCGTATAGCCACTTATTTTAACGATGGTAAAATTATGGTTGGCGGTGAAAGCGATATTGAAAGCTGCTATATCGCGCCAACTATTATCATTAATCCCGCTTTAGATAGTCCTTTAATGACAGAAGAAATTTTTGGCGCCATTTTACCTATCGTCACTATTGAAGATTTTGATCAAGCAAAATCATTTGTCAAACAAAGAGAAAAACCACTTTCTGCTTATATCTTTAGCCGTAACAACGAGCAAGTAGCACAATGGGTAAATGAAATAAGTTCGGGGAGTCAATGTATTAACGATGTAATCATGTTTAATGCAGTACCTGACTTACCTTTTGGTGGCACTGGCCCTAGCGGTATTGGCCAATATAGTGGCAAAGCCGGTTTTGATAATTTTAGTCATCTAAAGTCAGTACTCAAACGCCCTTTTATTAAAGATATCCCGGTACGCTTCGCACCTTATTCAAAATGGAAACTTAAATTCTTACGTTTCATCCGATAAAAATCTCCCTAAATGTTTCTCAGAGGATGAAATATCTTACATCCTCTGCCACCATTTTTAATCTATCTACTCACTAAAGATAATAAAAAAAAACGCTTTTATCTGCTCGTATCTAGTTTAGCTAGCTGGTTTAATTACCCGAATTAGATGATAGTGTGAATAGACATGACTAATTAGATTTTCAGACACTAAATGAGATTGAAGAATTTTTCTTATATTCACTAATGCCACTTTGAAGACCTAAGGTTTTAGTACCATAACGACAGCTGATGGACAGTAAGCGGTCATAAATTGAGAGTAGAATCACTATACCTAGCGGTCACAATGAGCCTGAAGCAGACCTCCAAAGGTGCCATTCGTATTATGCCACTCATTAACGGTTATGAGTCCAGTTGTAGTGGCTAATGATAAGTACCCTGTTTTAGTATTAATAAGTGATCCCATAACTTTCTCTTAGTCGTTGGTAAGGTAATTGGTACTTATGTAAATGTTGATAAAAAAAAATGCGAACAGCTTGTGTTTACTGGGGTATCGCAAAATTCACATTAAAATTAACAGCTACATATACAGTTACATTAGCCGCAGCTTAAACCGTGTCATTGGTAGAAAATTAACCAAGTGTCACAAAGTACCAAGTAAGCCGTAATTTTTGCAACTCAACTTAATGATCCTATTATCATTTTTATCGCGTTGTGACTCAATGCGACAAATTTTCACACTTAGGTTATTTTAAGCTAAGCACAGTCATTCCCGAGGTATCTGATCGAGTTCTAGGCTTTACGTTTGTGTTTTAGCTTTAATTTTTGCTTTAAATAACGGGCCTCGATAAGCCCATCCGAGGATGGTAATTATTTAGCTAACAAGTCCATAAATTGCATTTCAGACAAGACTTCCTTATCAAGCAAAGCCTTCGCTACAGCGTCAATATGCTGCCAATGCTGCTCTACTAATTGTGAGGTTTTTAAGGTCGCGTCTTTCACCCATTGCTGAATCAGTTTTTCGGTGTGTACTTGAAAATATGTATCTCCGCCCCATTCTTGCAATGCGGTCACGTCCATATTATAGCTATCGGGATGCATACCATATTTTGCAATAGCCGACCAAGCCGACCACATGGCATTTTTTAAATCGCTACTGGCGCCAGTATCTAACCCTTCATCACCAAATTTCTTAACCTGAGCTGCTCGACCTGCTAATGCTACACAAGTACGAGAAAACCAAAATTCCTTGGTATAATCTATATGCTGATCTGTACTGTATGCCACCATTCCCAATGATTGTTCTCGTGGTACGACACTAATTTGCTCAATAATTCGTTCTGGCATTAAAAATTTAGAAATAACCGCATGCCCCGCTTCATGATAAGCGGTTTCTGCTAGCGTTTTTTCACAAGAGTCCAGTGAGCGCTTAGCACCATATTTCAGAATATTAACTTCTTCAACTAAAGTACTTTGATCTATTTTACGATTCCCTTCGCTCAATGCACGTAATACGGATTCTCGGTGAATCTTTTCTAGATCAGCACCACTTAAACCGGCCGTCAACGAGACGATTAATTCCACGTTGATAGCGTCGTCATAGCCCTCATAACGTAAAAATTTATTGATAAACCAACGACGGGCATCTTTATCTAAAAAGGGTACATGTACATGTAAGTCGAGTCTTCCTGAGCGCAATAAAGCATCATCAAGTTTTTCTAATCGGTTAGTGGCGGCAACAATAAAGACAGGTGCACTGGCTTGATTAAAACCATCAATTTCGTTAAGTAGCTGATTTATCAAAGCATCAGCTTTAGGACCGGCATCACCTCGTTTAGGCAGCGCATCAATTTCGTCAATAAATAAAATACACGGTGCATATTTACGCACCCGTTGAAATAAAGGTTTTATAAAACTACCCGATAACAATTCATTGCCAGAGCAAGTAACCATAGGTAAACCGGCTTCACTTGCTAATGCGCGAACTAATGTGGTTTTTCCGGTACCAGGCGGACCAAAAAGCACCATACCTTTAGGTGGTGAAACGCCAGCTTGGCTGAGCTGTTCACTATGACGGAGAATATTAATAGTTTCTTTTAGTCGGGCTTTAATGGTGTCATGACCGGCAATATCAGCAAATTGGATCTCTGGCATATCCAGCACAATCCCCCCACTTTCACCAACATCTTCTATGTGTAGCAATCGCTCACGACTTGGTTTAGAAAAGGTGAGCGTTAAAGTTTTGTCAGTTAAATGACAAGATGACTCTAAGAATAAAACTTCGTGACGAATTTTTAACGCTTGAATTTGTGCTTCGCAGGTTTCATTCCTAAGCAAGGTAGCGATATCATTATCGAGCACTATAGATACCTGGTTAAACTCTGTTTGTGGGTTTAATCGAACAAAGTCTGTTATCGGATCAAGTACTTTTCCGGTTATATTAGCTTTAATATCACGAATATCAAAAAATGGCGCAAAAGTTGTTAGTAACACTCTAACAGTATTGTCGTTAACCGGTTGAAATTGGATCTGACTTTTTTCATTGAAGTGTTTAAGATCAATCGCGAGTTGTTTTTCTACTACCTGTGTTAGCTCTGCTACACCAAGTGTTTTAAATAAAACAATACTACCTTGCGATAATCTAGACAGTAATTCAGCGGGAATAGCTTTTACTTCTCTACCCTGTTCAATTTTTATTTCGCTACGCAACTGTGTGATCATCGCCCCACGCGCTTGTTCGGGGTTGTTCTTAATACTGCTAAGATAATCTGGCTTGTTATAAACCGCACTGCCTAAATTAGAAGTAAACACGACAATCGTTTGCCTAAAATCAATATCTTCTTGTGAGTATTCGTCGGTAATAAAACCGGCAGATAACATACGTAATAACGCTAACAATACCTGTATGTGAGCTTTTTCAAATTCGTCAAACACTATCACAGATTTAGGGTGTTTTTTGACAAAAGCAGTGAGATCACCGGGTGCAGAATCATCGTAAGTTTTCTTTGCTCCTACCAAGCCAAAACTTTCGTTACTATTAGTATATTGAGTCATATCAAACACTTTACATTGATAGTCATCTTTTAGGTGGTGAGCAAAACGCTCAGCTAAGAAGGTTTTGCCACAAGCTGGAGGCCCCGCAAAAAAGAACAAGCCTTGTGGTCGGCTTTGTTGAGGTTGCCATAATCCTTTAACCATACTATCGATTAAATATTCTATAACGTGCTCTTGACCATAAACTTCGGCCTGCAAGGTTTTTTTAAGTTGTTCAAGCGCTTTAAGGTTATCACGATAATCAGAAGGAGCATCCGGTAAACTAAACAACTCAATATCATTTATCCAGCTATCGCTTGCTGCTATGGGTTTAATTTTATCAAGTAGTGATGAAACCTGTGAAGAAAAAGGTATAACAGGGTGTTTCATCATCTCTTTTATTACCCCTTGTCGTAAATTACTTCGGTTTTTATCCGTTAACAGCTCAACAGTAGGGGCTACCGGTAACAACATGTTATTAAATTTTTTATATATTTCGTTTTTATTATCTATTGAAAAAGGTATAAGGCACTGGAAAGCAGATAAAATGTGTTCACGATTTATCTTGTCACTCTTTTCGTTGAGTGAGATATATTTGGTAAAAAAAAGTAATGTTCTCACGAGGTTCTTCCCTGTTCGTGTATATCAAGCATAATTAATGCTATCACGAACTGGGGGGTTTAACAGTACTTGCCTGCTATCCGGCGATAAACTTTGTTAATGAGGGGGAGAATCATATACTTTAAGTTAGTGCTGTTATTTTTATTAGTAAAATGAAATACTTATTGTACATCTGGTATTCCTCAAAGGAATTCACCATTTTGTTGTCACTAATGGCATAACTTTATTATTGAAAGGATTCATTTATGAATTTAAAAAAAACTTACTCTGATCTTCTAGCCGATATCGCAGAACAACATGAAGATTGGTCTGCGACCTCAGAATCTCCCTTCACCATCTCTCGCCAAGCTGAAGAAAAAGTGCGACCACTGTCAATCTCTGTATTTGGTAGTGAAAGTAAAGCCCACTTATTTTTTAACTTATATAACGATAATGCACTATCTGAATTAGCTAAGAAATTTTTACGCGTTCAAAATAAAGATAAAATTCAAACGAATGATGAAGAGTCAGGCTTGGTTATTATTATTGATTCTGATGGTTTTGCCGTGGTTTACGATGCAACCAAAACCAATATTGAAGATTTTACACCACAATTTGAAAACATTGCTGAAACAGCTGATGCTCTATTAATGACGGTTGTGGCTGACGCGTACCAAACAGTTGAAAATGCTGATGTTCCTTCAATAGAAAACACTCAAACGGAACAAGTTGAAAAACCGTCAATAGAACATGTACTTAAACAATATTTTACCGAAAAGGATTATAAATACAAATACCAAGAAGATAAACAACGGTTTGTTTTAGGCTTTAACACAGAACATTACCTAGACGATAACGGTGATCCTAGTTTTAATGTTGTGCTTGATTATTCAGACAAAGGGCTATTGCGCTTTTTAACGCCTTTTTTGTATAAATTTGATTTAAATAAAACCCAATACAGTTTAATTGCTTCGGCGGTTGCATGGTTTCAATTTAGATACAAATTTTTGTCAATGTCACTTGATCCTAGCGATGGTGAACTAAGAATTTCTATTGATATTCCTCTAGCAGACGGTGTTTTACACAAAAGCCAAGTTCATAGAATTATGTCTTTCATTTTACAATTTACCGAAGACAGCTATCAAGAATTATTTTCTTTGATGTTAAGTGAGCCCAATGAAAGCGAGAAAAAGCTCAAAGAGATAATTGCTAACTATAAGCAAGAAATAGAAACAGGCCGTTGGTTAAAATCACTTGAAGATAAGATGCAAGGGATAACTGAAGCACAAAAACAAGCTATTGAGAATATTCTAAATCAAAGTGAAAGTTCGACGGGCAAAGGTGGAATATAATGACGAGCATTCCCAAAAAAAACACCTTTCATATGTTCAAGCGGGCGCTGTTTAATCCTGTTGGTGAATTAATATATCTAACACTATTTTTTGGTGCTGTTACCTTTGCTTTTTTCTGGTTGACGATAAAGTGGCAACTGTTACCTACATCGCTCCTACAGCCTTATTTAACCCAAGAGAGTACTGGTCTTTTTGATGCGCTTGGTGGATGGGCGTTAGGTTTTGCCGGGGCATTGGTTGCTATTCGTATCGCCGGTGTCGCAAAAAAAATTCAAGAGAATGATTCTATACGAGAGCACGTTAACCTTTGGGAAAAACATGTCGACCGTATTTCAGAGTTAAACTCAAAATTAACCCGCTCTATTACTGATACTAAAAGAGCTTGTGCCGCGGTATTACTATATACCAAGGAAGTGAGCAGAGTAAATAATACACTGACGCTAAATAATGCTTTTACGTCGATAATAAAGCAAACAAAAAAACCTGAAGACATAGCAGATCAACTTCAAAAGACGCTTGAAGAAAAGCTTGAAATACTGATAGAAACTATTGAAGAGGCTTTTAAAGATTCCGTCTATCGTTCTGTATTAGGCCTTATTTCAAAGACTAATCCATGTTCTGATAAATCAAGGATCCGTGATGAAGATTTTGCCTCACGATATTTTCAAGACCAAGCAACACGAGAAGATTTGATCAATATAGTCAGTAAAGACACCGAGTTTTTTAATATATTAGAGATTATTAGTAGTCTAGGTGCAAAAAACTTTGGTATAGGCTTGATGGAATTACGTGCTATGCCATTGTTTGAGCACTTCTATAAAGATCTTATGCGTATTACATCTTTTCAGAAAGAGGATAGTAAACAAGATAACAACCATCTTGAAATAGCTGATGCTGCTTGGATATTACTTGGTTTATTGCTTTCTAGAAATAAACCAGATAATTCATATATTAGCCAAAATGATGGTTTTGTGATTCTGGCTTTAATTCTTGGTTCTCTTCCTACGGAAGAGGTCATAAAAACGTATCTAGATACGAAAAAGCCCGAAGTATTTGACGATTACTCTGCCGAAGGTCGAGCCTTTATGCAAAGGGAGATTAGCGAATTGGCAAAGCGCTTATTTTACGTAAAAGCGGAAGAGTTATCAGAAATCAGTAGCTTGATAGAAAAATGTAATAACAATTTAAGCTATTTAGATGTAATGACAAAAAGTACAGGGGTGAGCTCAGAACAGAATAAAGCTAAATTGATAGATGAAAATAGCGATCTAAAAGGTACAGCATCAACACTTGACAGCTTCGAGCAGTCAAAAGACAAAAGAATCCCAACAAATACGAAAAGTTCATCGGCAGACAGTAAGAGTAATGACTCAAAAGACAGCAACTCTTCAGAAAAACAATAATTAAAATACATTATTTTAGAGGTCTTATTTAAAATGAATAATACAGCCAACCATTGGGTTGGCTGTATTTCTTTAGAACACATATTTAAAATCCGCAAAAATACTAAAAACCTAGTTCAGGGTTAGGTTTTAGCTAAACTTTCAGTTTAAGCTCAGGTTAAAAAAAGATTATCTAACCCTAAATGATAGGTCATGGTGGATAACACTATTTGACTAAAAAATAGCGTAGAAAATCCAACGATTACTAAAACACTTGCATAACCTTTTCAGCCCACATGCTCTTGGGGCTATGGAAGCAGATAAAAAGTTGATGCGTTTATGAATAATATCTTTATCACTTGCATGCTTGACCTGTTCCGATAATGCGGCATATATTTGAATGGTATTTTTTACTTGTATTACACTAGCACCATTTTCAATGGCATATAAATCACAAGTTGGCTCGCAATCTAATGCAAAAATCATCGCGTAATTTATCTTTATTAATAACCCACACTTTACTAAACCATTGCACAATTAACTTACGTAAATTATCACGATGTAAGCCGTGCCATCTTTCATAGGCAACAATGACCGCTATGTCGGAGCAGAAGTCATAAGGGCATCAAAGATGCTAACGACTGCTTTAAGTCTTGGAGCTGCACTTAGCAAAGCAAACTCTAACGTCAACGATGCGCACTTTTTTGACGTTAGCTTTTGGTGAGGGCAAAGCTACCAGTGATCATTGTTCTAAGGTCACTAGTTGCCACATTACAGACATTAGGATTCAATCTGCAACGTTAATTTGGATTAGATTTTTGCATGGATAGCGCCCTGTAAAGGGGGAAATTGTAGCTGGCTAAGGTGTGAAGCGGAGCGGTACCTGCCAACTGTAATTTGTCCCACTTGAATAGCTTATAGTTCTACCAAGCCACTTAATAAAGTAACTTGCTTTTATATTAAGTGGAACATGCTTCTATTGGTTACGAATATTAAACAAAAAAAAGCCCCGCAAATTGCGAGGCGAAAGGTTTAATTGGTTGGGGAATCAATCAAACTACGTGTTAATAAAAGTCAAAACCGATATTACACATTTAAAAAATAAAAAAATTAGCTTTTGTATTTTTTAGCAAAGCGAACTATGTTTTGGCCATTACAAACTATGTATCTAACATCACTGTAATTTTCATTAACGAAGTTAAAGCCATTAATCGCCGCATCTGCACAAATTTTTGACGCCTTATTTTTATTTGTTGTAACAAATTTATATTGTGGTTTTGTTACAACTAATTCTATTTCTGCAATTTTAGCTACTTTTTTAGGCGTTTTTGAAAACTGAATTAATGATTTACCGTTACATTGGATAATGTATTGAAGGCCACTATAGTTAATACCTAATTCTTTGGCTTTATCTTCTGCTGAAGTTAAGCCATTTTGCGCTGCAGCTAGACAAACTTGAGTTTCAGCTGAATAGTCAGTTGCGATAAACTTTACATTAGACGTTGTCGCAAATGTGTTTAAAGAAACAATGGCAGTAAGTGCTGGTATAAGTAAAGTTTTCATAAGTACCTCAGAAATTTAAAAAGTTTGGAATGCTTTAATTACCGACGAGTGTATAGAGCTAAAACTCTAATGTAAATAAATTTCGTAATAAAACCACTATTTCGTGATTTTATTTGTGTTTCGCTGTGCTTTGTTCTTTTTTTACGTCATTTAATTACAATACGGTGTTAATCTAACTATATTTAAAGGGATATTAGTAAAGGCTATCGTTTGAAAGGAAGGTTTTTAGCAGGAATTGACTTACCACCGCTTATGTATAAAGTGAAATAAAAGGGGTCAGAGTCGTTTTAAATGAACTATATTGGGGTAGTCGGTTTATGATTACTTTTGCCACACAGCTGACATCAACCTGTGAAGGCTTTAAGTTGATTTGGATTAGATTTTGTATTGGTAACGCTCAAAATCGGCTGCGTTGCACGACTTGTTAGCCCGATAGACTTAAAAAATATCATTTCTTTTATAAAACACTGGTTTTTGTTTACTTATTTTGAAAGATATGGGGACAGGTTTGGTTTTCGGGTCCATAAAATTTATGGCTGTCATTGCTTGTATGTGTAAATGAGGCTGAGAGGTGTTCCCCGAATTGCCTATCTTTGCGATTTCTTGCCCGATTTTAACGCTATCTCCTTCAGCTACTAATAAGCTGTTATATTGAAGATGCGCCATTAGTATAAATATATCAGTTTCTGTTTTAATGACCACATGATTACCCGCAATATTTTGTCGATCGGTCTCACCTATCTTTTGATCTGGAAGTGAATTTTCAATTGATACGATCACTCCATCGACGGGAGAAAAAAGAGATTTACCAAACGTCTTATATTTCTGTAAGTCAGTTATTTGTTCAAATGGTAGCTTTCCATCTTCAGGAGCCAAAATATCCATAGCGTATTTTTGCGACCCTACAAAATGGTGATGGTTTATTAACGGACTATTGCCACCATGAAAAACATACCAATCGCCTTTGAATGGAGGAATCAGTACAATACTATTAGTAGATTTTACCGGAAAATATATTATGGCGAGCTGATAAATTAAAAAAATCAAAAATATGGAAAGGGTAACATTGAGCGACTTACCTATTTGTTTCCGAGGCACCCAATCCAAAAGACAGAGTGTAACCACTGAACCCCATATCATGACTGTGATGACAGTAAAATCAGTAGACGAAAATTGAATCGGTATAACTGCTGTGTAAATACAATAGCCAATAATAATCCAAGTCGCATTCCTTAGAAAACCCTGACGAAGGTAAATGCCCGATCCTTGCCCTCTATATGAAAAACCCCAATCAACCTGTTTTTTTACAAGAGAAACAATAAACGTCACTATCATGGTTATTGCAGATAAGAGCAGGAATACAAATAAGTAGTTAATTAGCATTCCTGATAGCGTAGAAAACGCTAATAGAACAACCGGTAAACACAATACAATCAGTCTAAATTTTTTCATCCCATCTCCTTATGGCAGTGATTTCGTGGTCAACAGCTTGTATGGATAATAAATCCATTAATTAATAACAATTTAAACCAAGTTCGGTAAAGTGAGACCCAAGCTTTGGCTGCAACCAAAGTCTTCTTATACGATAGTTCGACTAACAGCTGGCTC
>NZ_JACGVV010000007.1:0-169243 GCF_014077405.1 Colwellia sp. BRX10-9
AGCGATTGAATATCTCTGCGGACAACTGGTTAATCATCACCACCGAATTTAGAACACAATTTCATGGTGCTATCGGCCACGAAGGTGTGCTGAGTGATTACTGCGAGCATCAGCAATTAAAGCGACGACATAACTTAAGCCATTGCAATAAACTCTTTGCTTGAAGACATTAAAAACAGGTGTGAATTATAAAGCCATGATTTTGGAGAAATAGCCTTGCCAAAAAATTGTTATTTTGGGAGCAAATTGACAACATCTTCCTTTAACACACGAATATATTGTCAAATATCTCTTATAGCTGAGGACTCCATAAATGTTGAAGTTTATTTGTCATCTATTTAGCTTTTTAACATGAGTGTCATATTAATTACTTTTTGATCTTTAAAGTGAGTGTCTTTAAATTAATGGTTTAATGCCTCACGAGTGGGGCTGTATTTCTTGTAATTTTTGCTTCATAAAATCGATAAAAATTCGGTTCTTATTGGGTAAATATTTACTTTGTACATACTGCAAACAAATATCACCTTGGTAATTACCTTGTAACCGCCAATCTTCCAAAAGTGGAATTAGCTTGCCACTGCTAATGCCCTGTTGTGCGATATAATCAGGCAGAGAGCCAATACCAAAGCCTTGTTCAATAGCGTCTCGACGCATTTCACTGTGGTTAAGTAAATATGAACCAGTGACTTGTACGCTTGTTTGTTGATTTTTTTGACTAAATCGCCAACGGCTATCTGACATATTTTCACCTAAGCAAAGGCAGGGTAAATTTTTTAAATCGTCGGGGTGTGTTGGTAGCTGATGGTTAGCTAGAAAATCAGGACTGGCACATAACACTTGTTCACTGCGACCAATTTTAACGTTGACCAAAGCTTCAATCGGGTTGTCATTGATATGAATTAAGAAATCAACACCGTCATGAATAGGATCTAAAATCCGGTCAGTTACTTTTAAATGCAATTGAATATCAGGGTAGCACTTTAAAAACTCGACAAAGAGTGGCCGCAATACTCGATTGGCAAGTGATTTTGGTGCCGCCACCCTCAACAATCCACTAACTGTCGATGTTGTCGAGCTACTGGCATTAACGGCTTGCTCTGCTGACTCTATCATTTGTTTACAATAATTAAAGGTTAATGTGCCTGACTCTGTTAACGCTAGTTGCCGTGTAGTGCGTTGTAATAGTTTTATGCCTAAAGCATCTTCTAATCTGCTAATTTGGCGACTTACCGCTGAGGGTGTTACCCCAAGTTTTATTGCCGCTTTACTAAAGTTGCCCTGCTCAACGACAGTTACCAAAATAGCCATATCAGACAATAAGGGGATTAGTTTATTTGTGTCCATCAAGCACAAGTCCTTTTACAAATAGGTGTATTGTTTTAAATTTCTCATAGATTAACATAGCTGCACAGTAACAAGTGAGTTGCTATGAGACTATTTTAAATGATGAGAGAGAAATATGGAGTTGTTAATAAGTACTTACATGACAGAAATTATTGCGGTAAGCACCATCGCTATTTTTATGGCTATGTTGCCTGGTGCTGATTTTGTCATGGTGACTCGCACGAGTATCTATAATGGCCGTTTATCGGGGTTATATATGAGTTTAGGTATGTGTTTATCGGTTTGTATACATGCTAGCTATTCGATTGCAGGATTAGCGGTTGTGATTGCAAACTCCGCCTGGTTATTTGCGACAATCAAATATTTAGGAGCGGCTTACCTTATTTATATTGCCTGGCAGTTATTAACAACACGTGATCTGTTAAATAATGATCACAACAATCAAACAGCAGCAATGTCGACTTTTAACGCGATGCGTCGAGGCTTTACCTGCAACATATTAAATCCGAAAACATCTATCTTCTTCTTAAGTATTTTTACGCAAGTTGTTTCTGTAGATACTCCGCTAATAATGCAAGTAAGTTATGGGATAATTATTATGTTGGCTCATTTTATTTGGTACAGCGGTGTGGCGTTATTGCTATCACACCCTAATATAATGCCTCGTTTCAATCGTCACAAACAAAAAATAGATAAAGTCGCAGGATTCATATTGATGATAATTGCTATAAAGCTCATTTTAATGAACGCTGTTTAAGTAATAATTTCTCTGGCGTTTATTTAGGTCTGCCAACTTATATCAGCCTTCCAGTGATTCGCCCTTAGCCCTCACTTTACGTTTGAATGATTTAGCTAAGGCTATTACACCCTCGATAATGGCTTTGGCAATGGAGAATGTGCATGCAATGTATTTGATAACCATTTACACTTTGCAGGCGTTCTTTTTGTGTAATATTTTATATTAAGCAAATTGGCTTATTAAACCTCTCAAGTTTGATTTAAGTCATTAATAGCATTACATTGATTATACATGGCTAAAAAATAAACATATTTATGGATTAAATGTGGCTGAATCTTTGATATCAGAACTGAAAAGGCGAAATGTTTTCAAGGTTGGGATTGCCTACCTTGTTCTTGCTTGGGTTGTTGTTCAAATCACGTCAATTGCTGTTCCGGCATTACACTTGCCTAATTGGATAAATACTGCGGTATTTTTTTTTGGTCTTATTGGTTTTCCTTTTGCCCTTTTTTTTGCTTGGGCGTTTGAAATAACTCCCGACGGTATCAAGCTTGAATCCGCCATATCATCTGGAGATTCTACTGCTGCTCTTACAGGTCGTAAATTAGATTTTATCATTATTGGCCTTATGGCAATTGCCTTGATTTACTTTATTTATGAGAGTCGTTTTCAATCACCAACAGCTTTAGTCTTGCCAACAGAACAAGCTGAAGTTATTGCCCAAGATTCCATCAAAGTTAATGCAAATAATCCATTAATATCAGAGCCAAAGGGTACCTCGATTGCTGTACTTCCTTTTGTAAATATGTCTTCTGATAAAGAACAAGAATACTTTTCAGATGGTATTTCAGAAGAAATATTAAATGTATTAGCAAAAATACCGAAACTACAAGTAACCTCTCGTTCATCGGCGTTTGCCTATAAAGATACTAAGATTAATATTTCGGAAGTTGCTAAAATTTTGGGTGTAAAAAACGTACTCGAAGGCAGTGTGAGAAAGTCGGGTGTAAGAGTGCGTATAACCGCTCAGCTCATCAATGCTGAAACAGATAAACACTTGTGGTCTGAGTCATATGATCGCGAGCTTGATGACATCTTTCAAGTACAAGATGAAATATCAGCAGAAATTGTCGATGCACTGAAGGAAACCTTAGGCATATCATTAGTTAAGACAGTATCTTCTGCGCAAACGATTAACCCTAAAGCTTATGATTTATATCTGCAAGGTCTAAGGGGACTTCATACCTATACCTTTGAAAGTTTAGATAATGCCGCTGCTGCTCTTGAGTTAGCAACAGATATTGCCCCCGAATTTTTGATGGCGCGCATTAAGCTGGCAGAAACATATGCTCGTCAAATTATTACGGGTAGTCGCTTTGATTGGCTAATACTTGATAAGGCAGAAGCGCTAATTAAAGAAGTACTTAGCATTAATCCAAACTCTGCTGAAGCTTATTTTGTTCGGTCATTAATTATAAAAACAGATCGTAAGTTACGTAATCAGTATGCAAAAGAAGCTTATCGGCTAAATCCTAATAATGTTGATATCATCATAAGGCATGCACAATCAAATGGTGCTGAAATGGGAGAAGATAACGCCAGGGCTTTATTTGAAAGGGCTCAAAAAGTTGACCCACTTAATGCTGATTTACCGTATTTTTTTGCAGTATATTTAGTACAAACATTACAAAAATATTCAGAAGCGGAACAAACGCTTAAACAAGCTATTAAGGTTAACCCGAAGAATACTTTTTATCCTTTTTATTTAGGACAAATATATGCACAGCATATGGGGCAAATTGTTGATGCTATTAAGCTGGCTGAAAATGGTGCAAGGTTAGACCCTAACGACCCTTATTTTCCTCAAGCACTTTCGATCTACTATTTATCTTTGGGATCTGGTCTTAAGTCTCTTGAATATGCAGAAAAGGCAATGTCGATTAATGCCAATAACGCTGAAATTATCAATCAAAAAGTGAACAGTCTTATTTATCTTGGGCAAACCGCTAAAGCGTTAATACTCATTAACGATACCATAGCCGATGCTAATACGGTATATCCCAGTAAACAACTCAAAGAGCGCTTTATTACTGGTGCCATATACTTATTACTCAAGCAGCAAAAATTTGCCGATGCAGAGGCATTGATTAATCTACATATTCCGGGGATAAATGAATGGGTTAATCAACCACCCCCCGCAACATTGGATGCTATAGAAAATGTAAATGGCATTTTGCTACTTGCCCGTGTTTATAAAGCACAAGGTCAGTTAGCCAAAGTTGAAAAGGTTGTTGAGAGAGTAAAGGGACGAGATGAGTCTTTTTATCTTACAGGTCAAGCACGCTTGTTGGGTATTGAATACATGAACCTTGCTATCAGTAGCTCACTCGAAAATAACGATGAGCAGACGATTAAGTACCTCGAAGCTGCCATTGATAATGGTTATTTATATAATTGGCGTGCTAACTTATTACAATCACCTTATTTTATCGATCTAGCGCAACAGCCAAGATTTACGGCATTAATAGGACGATTAGAAACTGAAATGCTAAAACAAATAGCGGTACTTAAGCAATAGTTAAGATTTTGATATAACGATATTTATACTCTTTTCTGTATAGAGTGCAGTATTTCTATAGTTAAATCAGAAATTTTTGTGGCAGAACGTTTGGTTTATGGCTGATATCACTAAGGCGAAATCAGCCATATAATCGCAATGTGATTGGTACAGTGCGAATAATGCGATTTTTTTATGCTTCTTGCAAAGCAATAGCAGCCATTTTCATAGTACTTTCAAAAGTCTCTGCTCCGGCTATGAACAGGCCATTATGACAGAACATTGCATCGTCAATACCGGTTACGGCTTTTAGCGCATCATCAGATAAGCCAGCCCATGCTTGAGGTAGTGATTTTCTATCTTCGAATGAACCCGGTTCAACAGGCACTGTTTGAATTCTCCAAGGACCAGAGCCAGAAGGATAAACCATATATAAAGCTTGTGCAGACAGAGCATGAACGGTTCTTTTCCATGGCGTATATTTATCTAAAACAATCACTCTTGGATCTTCTGCATTATCAATCGCTTTAGCGACAATTTCTTTTGCACTAATTCCGCCATTTGCAGAGGCAATAAACCGAGTCAAAATACGTGTCGCAAACTCAACCGCCTCATCAAAACAGCTATCAAAGTGACTATCTTCTTGCCAAGTAGGGTTGAACATTGAAATCGTTTGGCTAAGGCTAATACCTTGGTTTATACCTTTAGAAGCGCCTTCGGTATAGCCACAATCAATAGCGTCAATTGTTGAAACTAGCCCTGCATCAACAGCGTTTGCTACGTCTTGGTTACCCTGACATATTTCTAAGCCATATTTCTGCCAAACCAAGCCAAATGAAGAATAAGGAATTCCATTTTCGCGCTCACCGGCACCACCACGCTGATGGTGATCGAATCGACCTGCATCTGCGTTATATTCACCACCAACATCAATAACAAGATCTGCTTTACCGATAACCTCTAAATTGCGTGTGCGTATCAGGTTAAAGTTAGGGAAAATGTGTTTAAGAGCAGCGATACCAAACACGTCATCTGCATGAAAATTACCGTTGTGAGTTGCTATAGTTATATCATTCATTTTTTATATCATTTTAGAAAGGAATAAGAAGATGTTGCTAGTTAACTTCACTATTTTGACTGGCCGATTTGGGACAACGTCAAGGTGTAGAAATTATAAGGCAGATTCTATACGAAGACAGCTCACAAAAATAGTGGGCTTTTAATAACACTAGTTTTCAATAACGGTACAAAAATGAATAAAGAACAATAATATCCTTGTTAATAATGTTGATTGAATCTGCGTTTAGCTAAGGGGGAATGATAGGGGGTATTTTCTAAATTGGGCTTAAAACGCATCATCTTCGCTGTAAACATTAACATCAAGATCACCGTCCATGCTTTCTGAAACTAAAAAAATTATTGGTTTACAGCAAACTTGGCAATCTTCAATATACTGCTGGTCTACGTCGGCTGAATCAATGAGTACCTTAATTGTTTCGCCACAATAAGGACATCCTATGCGTTTTTTAGTCAATTGATTCAATTGTTACGGTTTCCTATAATTGTCAGTAATATAATCATTCATTATCGAGAGTTATTTTAAATGATAGGTGGGAAAGGTGTAATGATAAAGTCATATTCAAGCATAACTCAACGCTATGCCTGAATACTGGTAATTAACCAAAATGATTAAAAACGATTTTGTTACCATCTAAATCACGAAAATAAGCACCATAAAATACGTCAGGTATACGCTGCCCTGGTTCTCCATCACAAGTCGCACCTAAGGCAATGGCTTTATGATACATTTCATCGCACTGCTCTTTTGAGCCCGGCGCAATAGCAAGCATATTGCCGTTACCACAGTTTTGAGGCGCTTCGTTATAAGGTACACAAATAGCGAGCATGGGCTCTTTCATACTTTTACCAATAAATATAATGCGTTCCATTTTTATTAACGTTTTAGCGCCTATAGGTGCCAAGAGTTCATTATAAAAGGCTTCTGATTTTTCTAAATCGGTTACACCGATGGTGGCATAGCTAAGCATATCTATTCCTTTTTAATTATGATTAAGGTGATTCATTTTAAGTAGAATGTTAACTACAACAGGTTAGCCAAATCATGTCAATAACGCTTGTTTATTCAGATATTATGGGATGGATTTATAACTCGTACAATATGATGAATATTAACTATTTTAACAACGTGGCTAACTATTTATTGGTATTTAGCAATAATTTTCTCAATGCTTTTATTATCAATCATTTGTTGTAATGCTTTATTTAATCTTGGTAAAAGTTCAAGTTTTGTTGGGTGTACACGCATCATAACTTCTACCGAGCTCACCACGTCTCCCACGACAATATCCCTTAAAGTTGGAAGATGTCTTTTCATATATTGTATTGAGGATTTACTGATAAAAATTTGGTCAACACGTTCAGCCAACAATTGCTTAATGAGCAAACTTTCTGATTTATTTAATACCTTGTTGATGTCATTATTGGTAAAGGATGCCTCAAACCTAGGATAAGTGAAGCCTCTAACTATGCCTACTTTGTGTCCAAATAAATCTCTTGGTCCTTTTACTTCAAATTCATCACCAGAGCGAAAAACAATCACTTCTTCAACACGTTCATAGGCAATGGAATACAAACCTATTTCTTTTGAATTACTGCGCCAAATAGGGTTGATTCCGGGTTCAATATCAACACGGCCAAGGTCAAATTCAAGCATAGCTCTAGCGGCTGGCATTTTAACCATTATAAAAGTATCGCCGGTAATTTCTCCTATTTGGTGAAACATGTCGGCAAATATGCCTGATATTGTAGCCTTGCCTTGTTGATCTATTGTAGAGATATTGTGTGGAGGATTGGCAGGATCGTAAGAAATTACCTTATAGGTATCAGCGATGAGTGGCCATGATGTGATAAGAAGGATATTAATAAAGCATAACTTTATTTTACAACGTAGAGTCATTTTACTTTCTTTTCAATCGGTGATCTTACAATAAACATAACAGAATATAGGTGGTTAAGGGAATAAATCTCATAGTGAAATTATAAATATTTAATGGGTTTTAATCCTGCTAAGTTTGTGGTGCTATGGCAGACAGCTTAATCGTTATAAGGTGAACTGATTGAACTGTATCGCCAAAGTGATACTGCGAAATAATAGTAATCTTCGCTAAAGCTTAGCTAATATAGCCATATTTTCAAGTTGTCGTTTTTTAAGTGATTGAAATAATGATAAAATATATAAGGAATAAACTTTGCAAGATAGCATTTTTATTTAATGAATAATGAGACAACCTAACCATGAATATAAACCTTTGGGTATTTTTAAGTATCGCTGTGATTTTTTTAGTGAGTTTTTTAATTATTTTGGTATTAAGTACCAATAAAAAGAAAATAAAAGAATTAGAAGTCGAAGCGTTGAAATTAGAAAAAGCTAATTTAGAGACAGAAGTCGCGGCAGCGGTTAATAAAACACTGGGTGACCAATTAAGTCGAATAGAGGTATTGGAAGCTATCGTTACCGATAAAAACTACAACCTAAACGAAAAAATAACTCGATTATAAAGAGTAATACGATTAATTTTTTCTGATACATTAATCGTATAAAATATTGATGTATTAGCGGTTAAGACAGACTGACCAGCAGATAAAATAGGCGATCAGCTAATCGCCATAGAAGGATGCAAATTTCTGGCTGTCGGTATACTAAACTAAAACATTAATGAATAAGCCCAAAGGGAGTAATTGCCTTTAATACTCCTAATAAGGATGGTTCAGAATATTCACTGAGTTTGTTGCTAGAATAAAATCTTTGGTTAATCTTTTAGGCCAATTTTTTCTAATAAAACCATCATAGGGCACCATTTAGTAAATGATGACTGTATTAAGTTGACCGCAATAAAAGCAGTAAACCATAACCAGTTTATTGATAATGTTACGGTTAAAATAAGTGAAATAAGTATCATTGTGCCTGCTATTAGTCTTAATGCATCGTTCTTAGTCATGGTAACTCCGTGATATTGGTATGGTTAAATTAGTATTACAGTAGATTATATTAGGTTTTATTAAATTAGCAAACGCTAATGTATATTGTTGGCGCAAGTTATGGTGGTTATGCGGCGGCCATGGCAGCGGTAAAAACACCTGACTTATTTCGGTGCGCCGTCAGTTTTGCCGGAGTGAGCGACCTTTGAAATATTGTTTTTAAGAGTCGTTACTACACTAATAAGAAATTTGTAGAACACCAAATGGGTAAAGATGTTGACAACTTAATCGCCCACTCACCCTTTTATCAGGCAAAGCGAATTAATATAGCTATGTTATTAATCCATGGTGCCAGCGATACCGTGGTTAATGTTCGTCAAAGCCAAAGATTTTACCAGAAGCTATTAGACTTAAATAAGCCAGTTGAATATATTGAATTGGCAGACGGCGACCACTATTTGTTTATTCAGCG
This sequence comes from Colwellia sp. BRX10-9, assembly GCF_014077405.1. Taxonomy (NCBI): domain Bacteria; kingdom Pseudomonadati; phylum Pseudomonadota; class Gammaproteobacteria; order Alteromonadales; family Colwelliaceae; genus Colwellia; species Colwellia sp. BRX10-9. The sequence continues at coordinate 9,112 of NZ_JACGVV010000007.1, forward strand.
TAATCGACACAAAGCTTTTACAGCCATTGCCGAATTTTTTAAACAACATTTAGTCAGCCTAAAGTGAAAATGTATTCTTAATATAAAATAGGCAAAAGAGCTTAATTATGAAAATTTTATTTTTGGCTAATAAAGATTTAGCGAGTAATTTTGCACTGAATAAACTGCTACCAGAGGTCTGTAAACACCATGAGGTTCATCTGTGGTTATCAGCAAAAGTAGGCAAAAGCAGTGTGATACCAACACCATTAAAGACGCTAAAGTTTTTCGAGCAAGACTTGTTTAACCAACTGCTAAGTCCGCTAATTCCTAAGACTAAAAGTAATAACGATAGCTATAAAACTTTTGATGGCTTTAGCGTCTTTTTAAATTCAGCGATTCGAGACGTCAAGCAAATTAATTCGCCTGAGATGATTAATGATTTGAAAGAGTTGGCGCCCGAACTTATTGTTTCAATACGCTTTGGTGGCATCCTAAAAGAAAAGGTTATTAATATTCCTACCAAAGGCATTATTAATCTGCATTCTGGCATATTACCTAAGTATAAAGGTGTGATGGCGACGTTTTGGGCAATGAAAAATAACGACGATAAAATAGGTACGACACTGCACACCATTGACGATGGTTCGATAGATACAGGAAAAATAATCAAGACTTCTACCACACTAGTTAATAGAGAGAAATCTTATTTATGGCATGTGCTTGAGCTTTATAAGCAAGGTGCAACCGATATATTAGCGGCTATTGAAACACTTGAAAATGACGAGTTACTTTGTTCTCAGCCACAAGAAAAGAGTGCTAGCTATTTTACCTTTCCAAATAAAAATGAATGTCTAGACTTTGAACAAAGTGGTTTTAAAATCACCGATGAGCAAGAGTACATTGAATTTATACAACAACATTACCTGTAAGTATAAATTTTAGTTTAACTAATATGTTGTTGCAAATAAAAGGGGGAGCATTAATAATGCTCCCCCCTTTAGTCTTTACCATTAATATAATCGCTAATTTATGACGTTCTAAGGATTATAAACAACATCCAAGCTTACACCACTAGCAGCTGAATAGCCGTAAATACCGATATGCCAAGTGTCTGCTACAGGGCTGGTAAATGAACAAACTTCATTATTGCCACCTTTGTATGGGCGACAATCATAAGTTGATGATGTTGGCTGTGCGCCACGTCGAATATATAAATCAGCATCACCAGTACCACCACTCATCGTGAAGTCTAATGTTGCCATGCCGGCTGGTACGTTAATGGTGTAATAAGTCCATGCTTGACGAGCGACACTAATATCCGTTAAAGATGCACTGCCACCCGTTGCTCCGCCACCTGTTGTAGGTTCAGTAAAGCTACCTGTTAAGTTAACACCAGAGAAAGCTGAGTAGGCAACAACTTTCACATAATAAGTGCCCGCTTGTGCCGTACTAATAGGACAACTTTCACTATTACCACCAGCATAAGGACGACAGTCATAGCTAGTACTTGTAGGTGCTGAACCAAATTTAACATATAAATCAGCATCACCTGTTCCACCAGCCATATCAAAGGTTAGGTCTGTTGCACCCGCTGGAACTTCCATTGTAAAGCTAAGTTCAGTACTTGAAGCTAAGCCAGTTTTGGTTGTGCCATTACTTAATACATCATCACCAGTTGGTGGCGGTGGTGGTGTTACGCTACCACCACAAGTTGTAGCTAATGCATCAGACGCTGCTTTTGCTTGTACTAAGCCAAAACCTGTCTTGTCATCGCGGCCAGCAACATCAAGATCAATAGCCGTTGATTTTAATGCACTTCGAACTTCGTCAGCGCTACAATCAATGTTATTACTCCAAACAATCGCAGCAACACCTGTAACATGAGGCGTAGCCATTGAAGTGCCGTTGTAATAAGCATAGTTTTGCGAGCGGTTTACCGTTAACGTTGCCGCACTGCCTAACTGCGTCAATAATTGCTGACCCAACGCACGACTAACCGAAACACTGGGCACTGAAACAGCGTTAGTAGAATCAACTAAGAATGGATTTTGTAAACCAGGACGAGTACTGTCACTATAAACAATAACACCAGAGGCACCTGCATCAGCACAAGCTTTAGCTGGGTTTATTTCGGGGTAATTACTGCCTTTTTGGTTGTCATTACGTTCTGCTAAACAAATATTACCAGCAACATTACTACAGCTGTAGCTACTTCCTGAAAGTGTACAACTTGCTAAAACACCGTTTGCACTGCTATCTACATTGCTTACGATGAAGCTACCACCACTTTCAATGTAATGAGTTTGTGGCACAATATCATTAGCATAAGTTGTTGAACCTAAGTTAATAAAACCTAAGCGACCATCGCCAGCAACGGTTGATAAAACCGCTTCACCAGGCGCAGAAATTTCAACTTGTGGTGTGTATTGAGAAAACTCAGCATGTTGATTGTTGCTATCAAGTGCGCCAACAGCCATAACAGCGTCATAAGAAGCAGGGTAAGATAATGTGGTATTGCCATCATTACCTGAAGCGGCAACTAATAATACGCCAGAATCAGCAGCGGCTTGTAATGCGTTTTTCTCAGTAACACTTGAACCTGCACCACCTAAACTCATGTTAATAACTTTTGCGCCATTATTTACACAAGTATCAACTGCATCACTTAACTCGCCAACATAACCCCAACCCGCTTCATTAAATACTTTAACAATATGCAGATTTACATTGGTGTTCGGCATAATACCAACAACACCTTCACTGTTATTAACACCAGCAATAGTACCGGCTACGTGAGTACCGTGAGACCCCCCGTTTTGATACCAATTTCCAGTACCTGAGTTATTGGTACCTGAAGCATTGTTAGCATTTAAATCAGGATTTGCCTGTTCATAACCAGAATCAATAATACACACGGTCATATTTGCGCCGTCGTTATCAGTTAATTGGTCTGATTGTGTTTGTGCTATACCCCAAGGTTGATTTTGCGCCATTAAAAAGCGTTTGTAATCAGGCTCAATGAACTCAATTGATGAGTCCTTTTTCATGCGGTTGATCATGGTTTTCACATCTTTAATGTTCTTTTCTTTACCAAAAGAAATAATGTGATGACCATTTTTCAAAATCTTTTCGTGTTTTAACGATAAGCCTGCTTTTTTCGCTAATCCTGGTGGGATTGCTTTTCCGTTTTTCTTGTTTTTATATTTAACAATTAAACGATCAGTAAAATCCTGCTTTTCGAGCATTTGTTGTGCACGCCAATCAGCAAAACTTAATGTTGTTGATTGGGCAGATTCCATTCCGCTTTTATTTACTTTATTAATTTTAGCTTGGCTCGCATAACTTGCCGCGCTAGTTACGGTTAGAATAGATAAGGCTACTGCACTGAGTGCAAGGCGTCTGTTATTTCTCATCTGATATAAACTCCATCGTTTATTTTTACGTTTAATTTGAACGTTTGCCTAGGCTACCTTCAACGTATTTTATTATGTATTGCTTTAGTGGGTGAAAACCCATTGCAAAAATAATGGCTTGTTTGCGATATTTTAACTAGCAAACCACAGACTATTTTTCATAGTAAAGCGACAAGCTGGTTTATGTTTTTGTAGTTATCTACATGAAACAATAGATTTTATTTTTATTTTGTCGTTTTTTTTCGAAAAGCTGTCGCTATTTTGCTAGGGAATATTTTCTGACTTGATATTATCGAATTATGCAAGATGCACGATACTGATTTAACCAAGATAAATAAGTCATCATCAAGATAGTAAGGACTGCTCAATAAAATAAAACATAACGTTGATCATAAAAATAATATAAACAACGTCCCTATATATAAGAGAGAGTAGAACATATGAAAGCTTCTAAATTTACGACATCAATTATTGCTTTAGCCGTTACCGCAGCATTTTCAGCACAAGCTGCCGATGATCGATACATTATTAAAGTAGACGAAAGTAAAAAAGGCCTTGTTAAAGCTCTCGCTAAAAAATTAGGCGGCGAATTAAAAGTTGACGGCAAAGGTTTTATCGCTGCTTCATTCGCTGGTAAAGACTTAAGCCAAGTTAAAGGTTTATTAAATAACCCACATATTCAAATGATCGAAGAAGATCAACGCCGTGTACCACTTTCTGTATATAGTGATACTGCAGGCAACCCTGCTACAACTCAACTTACTCCTTATGCGGTTGTTCAATCTCAAGCTGACCAAGTTAACTTTAACGCTGGCGCAGGTATGAAGGTATGTGTTATCGATTCAGGTTTAGATCGCTCTAACCAAGATTTTATTTGGAACAATATCACTGGTACTAATGATTCAGGCACAGGTAACTGGGATGAAAACGGTGGCCCACACGGTACTCACGTAGCCGGTACCATTGGTGCTGCAGATAATGGTTTTGGTGTTGTTGGTATGGCACCTGGCGTTGATATGCATATTGTTAAAGTATTTAACGAAGCAGGTTGGGGATACTCTTCTGATTTAGCTTATGCAGCAAATATTTGTTCTGGCGCTGGCGCGAACATTATCAGCATGAGTTTGGGTGGTGGTGGTGCAAACAGCACTGAAGAGAACGCATTTAAAGCATTTACAGATGCGGGCGGTTTAGTTGTAGCAGCAGCAGGTAACGATGGTAACAATGTTCGTTCATTCCCAGCGGGTTACTCTTCAGTAATGATGATTGGTGCAAACGACAATAACAACGCTATTGCAGACTTCTCACAATTTCCAAGCTGTACAGCTACTTCAGGTAAAGGCAAAAATGCAACGACTGTCACAGACGAAACTATTTGTGTTGAAGTAACAGCTGGTGGTGTCGATACATTATCTACTTACCCGGCGGGTATGGCAACTAGCGCTTCAATGAGTGCTGATGGCGTTGCTTTTGCTTCCTCTGCAATGGAAAACTCAGGGTCAGTTTCAGGTAATACTTACAACATGGGTACTGCAGAGTCTACTGATTCAGGTGCAAACGGTATGGTTTGTGTTATAGAGCGTGGCGTTATTTCTTTCCATGATAAAGTGAATAACTGTGAACTTTCAGGCGGTATCGGTGCGGTTCTATATAATAACGAACCTGGTATGCTATATGGTACTTTGGGAGACACTAACGCAACTAGCATTCCTGCAGTAGGGGCTTCTCAAGAAGATGGAGCAGCGTTATTAGCAGCAAATACAGTTGATATTAACATTGGAGCTAGCGATTACGGTTTCATGAGCGGTACTTCAATGGCAACACCAGCAGTATCTGGTATTGCTGCGCTAGTTTGGTCTAATCATAACGGTTGTACGGGTACAGAAATTCGTGATGCACTAAAATCAACAGCGGAAGATAACGGCGCTACAGGTCACGATGACTACTTTGGTCACGGTATCGTTAAAGCAAAAGCGGCTAGCGATTACTTAACCGCTAATGGTTGTGGTGGTGGCGTTGTTACTCCTCCTCCAGTAGAAGGTGGCGATATTACTGCTGACGCATCAGGATACAAGGCTAAAGGTAAAAACAAAGTTGACGTAACTTGGTCAGGTGCAGCTACTGCAAGTGTCGATATTATCCGTAATGGTTCTTTAAGAACAACAACGGCAAACGATGGTGCTTATACCGACAGCTTTAGAACTTCTGGTTCGTTTACATATAAAGTCTGTGACCAAGGAACTAGTAATTGTTCTACGGAAACGACAGTTAATTTCTAGATTTATACGTTATTAGTACAAGGAAGTAGTCTTATTAACTAGTTGATATCCAGTTCATTATTTGAGCTGGATATTTTTATTTTAGTAATATGTAATGATTTTTAGTTATATGTATATACTCATAAGTTATTACAGGTTGGGTCCGGTTTAGTTTATGTTCACAATCAATGTGTATTTTGTAACTAATTATTAAAAATTGTTTAAATGTACAATTGTTTAAATTTAAATTACAAACATTAAGTTAAATTACCCTGACGTTTTTAAAAGATGTAACGGGAAAAGGGGATAAAAATTTTGAATATTTCTGTAAAAAACATTATAAAACCACTCTCACTTTTAGGTCTTATCAGCGTAACTGTTTGGCTGATCCATACAACACTTAATAAAAATGTAGATGCACAAAAGCAATCGTACATTATTTCTTCAAATAACTATCAATTATTGCAAACAGAATTAGCAACGCTAAACGTTCAACCAACGCATAAATTAGCTATTATCAATGCTGTTGCCGTTTCTCTTAATATTGAACAGTTGGCTCAGTTACATGCACAGTTAGATATTCAAGTTACGCAAAATCATAATGTAGAAATGTCTGGTGGTAATGCTTGGGGCAAGCGCAAATGGCAGCCAAAGTCTGTCGTTAATGACTTAATTGAGGCCTCTGCTGCTCATTCGGCCTACAATTTTGGCGATGGTGTAACTATTGGTTTTTTAGATACAGGCCTTGATCAATTAGAAGGAACATCTTCAGGTTTATCTACTGATTTATATGGTCGGGATAAGTTCTGGGGAACTTATGATGCGGTTAATAACAATATCAGTAATTATAGTAATGAAGAAAGTGGCCACGGTACACATGTCGCCAGTATTGCTGGCAATGCAGATTACGACGCTTACGGTAAAGTGTATGGTGTTGCGCCGAATGCTGCATTAGTTGGGATTAAAGCCTTTGATGCCGAAGGCAAGGCGACCTATGCAGACGTTATTCGTGGCATAGATTGGGCGCTACAAGTTAAAGATCAAATCAATTTAAAAGTATTGAACATGTCGTTCAGTGGGCCAGCTCGTTCATACTATTGGGAAGACCCACTTAACCAAGCAGTAATGAAAGCATGGCAAGCTGGTATTGTTGTCGTTGCTTCTGCTGGTAACAGTGGTCCTGGCCCTATGACAATCGGCGTTCCAGGTAATGTACCTTATATAATTACCGTTGGTGCGATGACTGATAACTATACGCCTTCTTATTTAAGTGATGACATAGTCGCTAGTTTTAGTTCGGCCGGCCCGACAGTCGAAGGATTTGTTAAACCAGAAATTGTCGCACCAGGCGGCCATTTATCAGGATTAATGGCTTTTGATACTCAAATCGTTCAGGAACATCCAGAATTTCACGACGGCGGACGATATTTTGAAATGTCAGGTACATCGCAAGCTGCTGGCGTTGTTTCTGGTGTAGTGGCATTGATGTTGACCCAAGATCCAACGTTAACTCCTGACGAAGTTAAGTGTAGACTAATGGACAGTGCTCATACCGCATTCGATAATAACGGTGAACTTGCTTATAGCGTATTTCAACAAGGTTCAGGCGTGGTTAATGTGGCGGATGCATTAGCTAGTAACGCTTCAGCATGTGCGAATCAAGCATTAGATATTGCACAAGACATTGCTGGTAATGAACACTATTTTGGACCTGCCAATATTAATGATGATGGTAATTTTTATGTTGAAGGTTTAGGCGATGAATATGTGTGGAAATTGGATGAAAGCAACGTTGATGGTGATAGTGTCATTTGGCGAATGAATTTCATCGAAAATGCTATCGATTGGAGAAACACTGCCTCAACAGATAGTGTTATCTGGCGAATGAACATCGAAACGGACAGTGTCATTTGGAGAATGAATGTCGAATCTGACTCGGTGATTTGGAGAATGAGTGTTGCTGATAGTACAACCGGAATTGATGTTAATAATTGGGTAGCACCACAATAGTGTAACTCACTCTAAGCCACTGTTATTAAAGTGGCTTTTTATTTTTTTATTTCATAATAGAAGATTCTATATACCCTCATCTTAGTAAGAGCTATCTTGTGAAAAATATACTCCCCTTTTTCTTATCAATTATCCTTAGTTGCAATATATTTGCACAAGATGTTAAGCAATTTAAAAACTTTGGGATTGATAACCCAATGTCTTATAGCTTTGTTAGAACCATGGCTCAAGATGAAGATGGTTTTATGTGGTTCGGCTCATCGGAAGGCTTAGACCGTTTTGATGGGCATCAAACACTAAATTTTCAACATGATAGTACCCAGCCTAACTCACTAAGCTCTAGTGTGATCAGTAGTATTCTTTTTGATAAACAGCAAAGGCTTTGGGTCGGTACTTTTGGTGGAGGCTTAAATTTATATAGACCAGAAAGCCAAGATTTTATCCATTTTACTAGAAAAACAAAAAATGCCACACTGACCAATGATACCGTAAATGCTTTATTTGAAGACAGTGAAGGTAAAATTTGGATAGCTACCGAAAATGGTGTGAATGTTCTCAGTACAGATGAAGAAAAATGGTCAACTCAGCATATATTTCAAGAATCAGGTAACCCAAATAGCCTGACCCATAATACTGTACTTTCAATAATTGAAACTCGTAACCAAGAAATTTGGATTGGTACTAATGGCGGTGGGGTTTCGATATTTGATCTACAGGGAAATTTTATTAAATCGATTAAGTATGGCGATCAAAAAAGTGCGACTTATGTTAATAAATTTGTCAGTAGTTTATATCTAGCTATTAATGGTGATATTTGGATAGGCACAGTTGATAGTGGTTTATTAAAATATACACCAAGTACAGAGCAGTTTATTCACTATCAAGATAATGTGAATGTTCAGTCAACAATTAGCAGTAATGCAATTAGTAATATTTATCAGGATTCAGAACAAAATATTTGGATTGGCACCGATAGTGGCTTATCTATTTATAATAATGAAACCAAAGACTTCAGTCGCTATAACAACTCCCCAAATAACCCTTACAGTATAAGTAATGATTTTGTTATTACTTTTTTTGAAGACAACCATAAGATGATGTGGGTAGGGACTTTTTCAGGTGTGAATCGTTGGGATCCGAATATGGCAACCTTTCGACAATATAGTACGCAAACAAATCCTATTTTAAAAAATAACAATATCACTAGTTTTGCGCAATTTGAACAAGGAAAATTTTTTTTTAGTACCTATGGTGGTGGTATCTATCAGTTGTCAGAAGCTGATAATTCCATTACCACCGTCGATTTTAATGCTTCTTTTTCAGAATATAGAATTATGAATCTATTTGCCGATGGCAACACTTTATGGGTGGGAACGAGAGGCTCAGGCTTATATTCAGTCAATTTAACAACCAATAAAGTGACTGGATATATCCATGATGCTAAAGATGAACATTCTATTTCAGCTAATAGTATTACCGATATTATTAAAGATATTAATGGCAACCTTTGGATATCTACTTTTCAACAAGGACTAAATTTATATAATGAAAACGGTACTTTTACTCGTTTTATTAAAAATGAATTAAACACTAAAAATGGTCCTAGCACTAATAGCATATTACAATTGCTGGCTGATGAACAAGGAATCGTATGGTTGGCCACATTTGGTGCAGGGTTAAATCGTTTTGATCCGGCCCTTGGGACGTTTACTCATTTTAGACATGATGAAAATACCCCTAATAGTATTTCGGATGACTTTACCTGGATAATGCTATTAGATCATGACAAGAACCTATGGTTTGGCACTCAAAATGCTGGCTTAAGTATATTAAGCCAAGAAGATCGTTACAGTAATAACTTTTCATTTTCCCATCTTAATACTAAAGATGGCATGAAAAGTTTGACCGTATATGGCATCACCCAAGATGCTAATGAAGATATTTGGTTTAGTACCAGTAAAGGTATTTCTCGGTTTTCAATCAGTGATAAAAATTTTAAACACTTTAATCTGACTCATGGCTTAGTTGATTTAGAATACACTCATTCTTCAGTATTTCGCTCAAAAGGTAACACCTTATATTTTGGTGCAGGCAAAGGCATGAGCACTATTAATCCAGAAAAAATTAATACCAGCTTGTCCGTTCCAGAAGTACGATTAACGAGTATATTAAAGCTGAATGAACCTATGCCTCTTGGCAGTAAATTATCTAACTTAAGCCAATTGGAATTTGATTACAGTGATCAGCTGATTTCCTTTGAATATGTTGGTTTAAACTATGCCAATCCGGAGTCAACTCTTTATAAGTATCGCTTGTTAGGCTTTGATGAGGAGTGGATAGCTGCAGGTAAATCACGACGAGCCACTTATACAAATTTACCTGCAGGTAGTTATACACTGCAAATTATTGCTGGAAATAACGACAATGTTTGGAGTGAACCGGGTTATTCATTAGCTATTACGGTTAAACCAGCACCTTGGAATACTTGGTGGGCTTATTTATTGTATGCCATGGCAGTAGCTTTAACTTTATTAGTCTATTCACGCTTTTTGAATCGAAAACTATTGGTTGAACAACTACAAAAATCTTACCTTAAAGAGCAGGTCAAAGAGAAAACGCAAAAGTTACAATCGCAAAATAGCGAACTTGAACATGCCAATATTCTACTTGAAAAGTCGGCAACGGTAGATAAAGTAACTGGGGTACGAAGTCGCCGCTATCTTGATATTTATATTGAGCAAACTAGCCAGCTGATGAATCAAATTCATCAGAATATTTTACCAGTACAGCGGAGCACTTTACCCCGTCTTTACGTCTTAATGGTTCAGGTTAATGAGTTGACCAATATCAGTAATAGCCAGTTGATTAACATTACTGATTTATTACTGTTTAGCAGAAATACCGATGACCTAGTTGTTCGTTGGTCCGATGATACCTTTGCTGTTATTGGTTATGAAAAAGACAACAATGCTGGTGAGTTAGCAGCGCGGTTAGCAAGTAAATTTGAAAAACAATTCGACGATAAAATTTCGATGAATATTGCTTATTCTTTTTATCCGTTTAATAGAGAACAACCTATGGAAATATCGTGGGATCAAGTCAGTGTGATGATTGAACTTGGCTTAACATTAACAAGCGAAGAGCCAGCGATTGCTTGGCTTGGCTTATGTGAACCTAAGATACAACCCTTTAGCTACTTAGCGGTGATTCAAGGCGCTGATCTAGCGACACTTAAGCATAACATCCAAGTTAAGCAAGGTTAGCCTGAGTAGCTTTGTGGTTAGCTTTTAATGAATTGTTGTTGATATTGTTTTGGGGTGCAGTTAAACGACTCTTTAAAGCATCGACCAAAATATGTTTGTGAAGAAAAACCAACATCTAAGGCTATTCTGCCAATTTTAGAACCATTTTGTAGCAATATCTGTGCTTTTGCTAGACGGAACTCTTTAATGAAGTTATTAGGTGTTGTGCCCAATGTTACTTTCATTTTTCGCTGCAGTTGGCGTTCACTCATCGCCATATTACTGGCTAGATCTTGAATACCTAAATCAGTTTCCAAGTACATCTTAGCAACAATGGTTTCTAGCTTTTCTATAAACTTTTCATCAACGGATAAGATAGCACTTTCGCTTGGAGTTAACTGCGACACTTTTTTTACGCTACTTTCTTTTTGTTGTTCTTTTTGATGGTCACGAAATTTATGTAAATAGTTCTGCTGGAGTAATTTACGATTTTCAATCAAATTTTCAATACGTATTAATAATTCCTGTTGATTGAAAGGTTTACTTAAATACTCATCTGCTTGTAAATTTAGGCCGTGAAGTCGACTATCTAAGTCTGAACGGGCGGTAAGCAAAATAACGGGAATATGAGAAGTAAGTTCATTTTCTTTTAATTGTTTAAGTACTTCGAAGCCATCAATGCCCGTTAGCATTATATCGCATACGATAAGGTCTGGTATATATTCCTCGGCGATGAGCAGTCCTTGTTCGCCGCTCATTGCTAATAAACAATGATGTTGCTGTTCAACCACACGTTTTATGTGATTTTGCATATCGAGATTATCTTCAATAACTAACACGACATTATGTAAATGATTTTTTGCTTTAGTTTTATTATTATTTTGTTCTAACAGCAATGATGATACTTCGCTTTGAGATACACTCATTGGCACTTGAGTTTCTATTTCGACAGCGGTAGCTAAAGGGATTGATAGAGAAAACTTACTGCCTTTATTGTATTCACTGACTAAATTGATACGCCAGTTATGCGCTTTTACCAATTCATTAACTAAAGATAAACCAATACCCACACCAAAAACAGCATGATTTTTTTCATCATCAGCTCTTTGAAAGCGTTCAAAGATTTTACTTTGTGATGCTTGATTAATACCTATGCCGGTATCTGTAATCTCTAAAATAACATTATCTTGATCAACATAAGCACTGACCTTGATACTACCGCCAGCAGGTGTATATTTAATCGCATTAGCAAGTAAGTTGAAGATGATTTTCTCAAAACCTTGAGCGTCACATTCTAGCCAAAGGTCATCAGATATTTCAGCATCAAAACTTAAATCATTTTGTTTAGCTAAGCGTGAAAATGAATCAATTGGCATAGCCATTAACTGACTTAATCGATAAGTAGACAATGAAAGCTTAGGGTTGTCAGTAAGGCGAGAGAGTTCTAATAGTTGTTCAACCATACGAACTAAACGCAAACCATTACGCTTAGCGGTAGTAAGTTCCAACCCTTCTTCTTTACTGTGAGCTTTGAGTAGATATTGGTCTAAAATGCCATTAATAATTGTCAATGGCGTCCTAAACTCATGGGAAATGTTCGCAATAAACTTATCTTTTAAATCTAACATCTGCTTTTCAGCTAACTTTCGTGAAGTTAAATTAATAAAGGTAATAACAATAAGGGGTTGTTCTTCGCGATCTGCCCACTGCAATTCAACCTGAACTGGGAATTCAGTACCATCGGCACGTCGAGCAGCACACTCTACTGAAATACCGATATCTTTACGTTGTAAGGCGTATACATTACTTTTGAAGCCAAAAAAGTAATGCATAGTGTCTTCTGCAGAAAAAAGTGCGCTGACATTCGTGCCTTTCAATTCATGTTCTAAACTTTGGAACAATTGAACTGCGGCAGGGTTTGACGATAATATTTCGCCGCCCGTTGATGTCGTCAAAATAGCATTATTAGATGCTCGGACAATGGCTTTGTCTTCACTATTAAGAATTGAGCTGAGTAATTTATGGTTGGTCTGTATTAACTCTTTTTGTTCTTGTTGCTGAGTGAAAGCGTTTTCCTTGAATTCGAGCGTGTTTTTTCTTTTATTGTAAGCAATAAGAATGACTAAAATAAAAGCAATAACGCCCCAAATACCAATAACAAAAGACTGCCAGAAAGAATTTGTAATGTAGTGTGCCCCAACTTCTAAACCAACGATATGAATGCTAAAAATAATACTCACCAGCAATAAAATGTAAAATTCGGGAAAGGTATCTTTTGAAATAGGTTTGGTCGGTCTTTGAATGTTTAATGATGCACTTGCGGCAAAAATAAGACCACAGTATGGGATTAACGCTATTAAGCTGTTCGTATAATTGTCTTTATAAAGGGCTTGCTCTTGAAGAAGAAAATAACTATTAGTGTTATCAACTAACAAAGCTAATGAGGCAATGGCTAATGGCCAATAAATAGCGCGCCAAAATTTTTCATGACAAAAAATAACACAGCTGATTAGTCTAATAAAAATGAGGCCAGAAATAGTGATATGAAATAATAATGACGGTAATAACCTGTGATCTAACGCTTTTGAAAACTCTTCTGGCAGCAGTACGAAATAACAAAAACAGGTGACTGTAAAAAATAGTGCTGGCACTCGACCCGCAATGTATTTATTGAGTGGCGTTTCGCTGAGATGCGGGTTGGTTTCTATGGCCAGTAAGATAAAAAAGTAACTGAACAAAGAGAAAAAATCTTGCAGGATCGGGGGGGTGTTTATGTAGTTACCTGCGAAGATAACACCCGAAATAAGATCAATGATAATAGCGAGAGAGAAAAACTGCCAGAACAATTTTAATGAACGTGATCTGGTCTGTAAATAGCTATGAACAACAAAGAATACTGCGGTAGCCTGTAATAATATAGTAGGAAGTGATAGCAAAAAAGCAGAGGAAATATCAAGCGTGCTGGTGATCGTTGCATAGGGTAATAAGGTTAAAATTATTGTAATAAATAAAAGTGTTTTTTTATTAAAATATAGCAATGATGTGATCCAATATTAAAGTGACGTTTAGTATGTTGCCTAATCATGAGGCTTATTATTTTCTCCTTTAATAAATATAGTATACATTAATTTAACACTATATAAATGAATGAAAAGCTTTCACTGGCTATTTATATCGTTGAGTAAAAAGGCTAATTTTTCAATATTAGCATTCGACAATTGCCGATAATCAAAATAGGGACACACAATTAAATTTTTAGCTTTATCAATAGCAAATTGCTCATCTAGCCAAGTGAAATTAGCGTTTAGTTGATTTGTCGCTAACAAATTTTTGGCGTAGGTTTTTCCACAAATAATATGCAGAGTTTGCTTAGTGGTTGATAACTGAGGCGGAGAAAATAATAAAGCCGTTTGAGAGCCTTGCTGCAGCAAAAATCGCTCTCGATATTTTTGCCAAGTTGGCGCAAGTGTTGAGTAAGCGAATTTTTCTTTATCGAGTGCGTAAAGCAGCTTCGCATAAACATTGAAAACTTTCCGCCAACCATTGCCACAAGCTTGATTAACCATCTCTATTTCGCCCAAGGTTAGCGGCGATAGACAAGATAATTGCTGATATTCAAGCATACTCGGTTTATTGCCAATATAAACGGCGACGCTAAAGTTTGAGCAACCTAAACCAATAACATTCAATGGTACTTAACTCATTTTACGTGGGGGGTATGTTGAATTGTAAATTTATAATCGAGACAAGTAAAACGTCCTTAAAATTTTTTTGCTTGAATGTATGTAGTTACTGGTAAAGTTAGATCGATTGAAGATTATCAATGTCTAACAGATAACTAATATAAAATGTTAATATCGTATAGCTTTCTATGGCTATTTAAAGGTCCACGCGAGAAGTTTATCGAAAAAAATGACATTACAAGGGTAATGGTTTCAAATTTTGTTGGAGAAAACTGTTTTATATTTTATATTTGTGGCAGCTAAAAATATATTGCTTAGCTGCTGTTTAACATGACTACAGTATCAATAATGAATTCTAAAAAAAAATGATGGAGCGCAGCTATGAATGAAAAAATTGCAGCACTTAAGTCAGACCTAGCGCTACTTAAAGAACAATTTAGTAAAAAAATTACTGATGCAGAAACTCGTTTAAAAAATATGATTGAACAAGAAAGCTTAGATACTTCGGTTGAACGTGGCTATAAAATTCAAGCTTCTTTTGAAGAGCCAGCAGATTCTTTAGCTAATGGTGAATGTGTAATTTTACTGCATGGGCTTGCACGTTCGGCTAACTCCATGAAAGCTATTGAAAAACGATTGTTAGCAGAAGGATATTTTGTGATAAATATCAACTACCCTTCTAGAGATTATTCGATAGAAGAGTTGGCTGAAAAAGTGATTTCTAAAGCGCTATTAATTTGTGAAAATCGCCAAGTTAACTTTGTTACCCATTCAATGGGCGGTATATTAGTTCGCCAATATTTAAGTATGCATAAAATACCTAATTTACATAAAGTCGTGATGCTAGGTCCACCAAACAAAGGCAGTGAAGTTGTTGATAAACTAAAAAATACACCTGGTTTTAGTTTCATCAATGGTGATGCGGGTATGCAATTAGGTACCGGCGAATTCAGTGTCCCTAGTAACCTTGGCAATGCTAATTTTGATTTGGGTGTTATTGCCGGTAATCAAAGTATTAATTGGATATTATCAACACTTATTCCTGATAAAGATGATGGTAAAGTTTCGGTTGCTAGTACCAAACTTGATGGTATGAATGATCACATTGAAATGGAAACGACCCATCCATTTATGATGAAAAACGAAAAAGTTATCGAACAAGTTATCCATTATTTAAAATCAGGGAGTTTTCAAAAATAATTCGACTAGAAAACTTGCCTTTACTAACGACCTGTATATACTCACAGTAACAACTGTGTAAATTTACAGGCTCCCTATGCTAAATGAAATCAGCGAATTACGCCCTCTAACGAACCGACAACAACAAGTTTTTGATCTGATCAAAGACAAAATAAGCGATACGGGCATGCCACCAACGCGTGCTGAAATAGCCAAGTTTTTTGGCTTTAAATCAGCAAATGCAGCAGAGGAACATTTAAAAGCTTTGGCTAAAAAAGGCTATATAGAAATGTTGCCAGGTACTTCTCGCGGCATTCGTTTGACTGAGAAGTTAATGGAAGAAGCCGGTTTACCTTTAATCGGCAGAGTGGCTGCAGGTGAACCTATTTTAGCTGCAGAGCATGTTGAAGATCATTACAAAGTTGATGGTAATTTGTTCCACCCAGCTGCTGATTACTTATTGAGAGTTAATGGCGAAAGCATGAAAAATATCGGCATACTTGATGGTGACTTGTTAGCGGTTCATCAAACGACCGATGTACAGAATGGCCAAGTAATTGTTGCTCGTGTCGAAGAAAATGTTACGGTTAAACGTTATAAACGAGAAGGTAACATCGTTTACTTACATGCTGAAAATGATGACTTCTCTCCTATAAAAGTCGATTTGTCTGATCAAGAGTTTAATATTGAAGGGTTGGCTGTTGGCGTTATTCGCTCGGCAGACTGGATGTAGTTAAGTTAACCTATCCAATAAACTTGGTGGTAACTAAGCCAATTTATCTAACAAATATAGTATTAAATATGTAAAACTGCTCCGCAAACTTTAGTGTATAAAATAGGCTAAAGTTTGCTTTTCTAACCTTTCGTATTCTTTTCATGCAAACCTTTCTCTTTACTAAGAATAATTTTCATTCTAAAGCCCATTCAAACAACTTTATCTTTCTCTGATTAAAAAACAACCAAGATCAATTTTTACAATACGCGTATTTATACTCAGCTGTTTATTTTTAATACTACGGCTACAGCCCTTTGTTATTAGGCCTTTGCCTGTATTAGAGTTGATACTCTATTGTTTTTATTGGTTTTTATTTTAAAATAGCTCGATTTTTAAATTGACCCAGATCAACTTTTAAGTAATTCTAGTTTGGAATGTGTACAAATATAAATATAAGGCGATGTTGTCGACGCTAACTGGTTGATAACAAAATCGCTAAGAAAATAATAAAAATCCGTACTAAAGGATGTGTTTTGTCCTAGGTATCAAGTTTTAAACTTTTATAGGGTGAAGGAGATGTCGTGTGAAAAGACGTAACCTAGGTTGGCTGTTGTTGGGGAGTGTTCTTTCCAGTTCAGCTTGGGCAGATATGCAATTAAATCTGACCAAGGGTGTAACAGAAGTAAGTAGAGATGTTTACGATCTACATATGCTCGCAATGTATATATGTGTAGCAATTGGTGTGGTCGTTTTTGGTGCTATGTTTTGGTCAATGGTTTTCCATCGAAAATCCAAAGGGGCTAAATCAGCAGATTTTCATGAAAGTACAAAAGTAGAAATCCTCTGGACAGCAATTCCCATTGTCATTCTTATCGCTATGGCTGTACCAGCAACAAAAACACTGATTGAAATGGAAAATAACGACGATTCTGACGTTACCATTCAAGTTACCGCCTCTCAGTGGAAATGGCATTACAAATATTTTGATCAAGATATTGAGTTCTACTCCGTTTTATCGACGCCAAGATCACAGTATGAAACACAAGAAGGTAAACACCTTAATGTTGATGCTGGCGATAAAGTCAAAGGTGAAAATTACCTACTCGAAGTTGATAAACACCTTGTCATTCCAGTTAATAAAAAAGTACGATTTTTAATCACTTCTGACGACGTTATTCATGCTTGGTGGGTACCTGCTTTTGCTGTAAAGCAAGATGCTAACCCAGGATTTATTAATGAAGCATGGACAAAAGTTGACAAGCCTGGGATATACCGAGGTCAGTGTGCTGAACTTTGTGGCAAAGACCATGGTTTTATGCCAATTGTTGTCGAAGTAAAGTCTGAAGCAGACTATGCAAAATGGCTTGATGAACAACACCAACTCAACGCTCAAGCCGCTGCTGCTGAGAAAGCATCTCTTAACGCTTCCGCATCAATGGATGAATTGATGACCTTGGGTGAAACTACCTATATTGCCCACTGTGCTGCCTGTCATCAAGTTTCTGGTGCTGGTCTACCTCCTGCATTTCCTGCACTTAAAGGAAGTCCAGTTGCTACGGGTAGTATTGCCGAGCATATTGATATTGTACTCAATGGTAAAGCGGGTACAGGTATGCAAGCTTATGGTAAGCAGTTAAGTATGAAGCAAATTGCTGCAGTTGTGACCTACGAGCGTAATGCTTGGGGTAACAATACCGGTGATGCCGTACAAGCCGCTGATGTTAAAGGTGCTGCTAAGGGATCAGGCAATGACACAGAAACACCGGTAGCAGTTGCTGAAATGGTTGCTGAAGAAGCCCCAGTAGAAGATCTAACTAAAGTGTACAGCGAAGATGAACTGATGGTTATGGGTGAGCAAGTTTACATGAAAGCTTGTGCTGCTTGTCATCAAGTTTCTGGTGCGGGTTTACCTCCGGCATTTCCAGCACTAAAAGGTAGTGCAATTGCACTGGGTGATATTGCTGTGCATATAGATATGGTTATTAATGGCAGTAAGAAAAACCCTGCTATGGCTGCTTTTGGTAGTCAGTTAACTAAAACCGAAATAGCGGCAGTTGTTACTTATGAGCGTAATGCTTGGGGCAATAACACCGGTGATTTAGTACAACCTGCAGCTGTTGATGCTGCTAGTGCGAAGTAGGAGGATATAAAATGACTACAGACGTTATAGAACAAGAATCGCACGACGATCATCATGATGACCATAAAATGAAAGGCATCAAACGTTGGTTGTACACGACAAACCATAAAGATATAGGTACGTTATATCTATGGTTTGCTTTTATTATGCTATTAACCGGCGGCGCTTTAGCCATGGTTATTCGAGCCGAGTTATTCCAACCCGGTTTACAAATAGTGGAGCCTGATTTTTTCAATCAGCTAACAACCGTACATGGTTTG
Organism: Colwellia sp. BRX10-9; assembly: GCF_014077405.1. Classification (NCBI taxonomy): domain Bacteria; kingdom Pseudomonadati; phylum Pseudomonadota; class Gammaproteobacteria; order Alteromonadales; family Colwelliaceae; genus Colwellia; species Colwellia sp. BRX10-9. The sequence goes on from NZ_JACGVV010000007.1 coordinate 27,994, forward strand.
ATCATGGTATTTGGTGCAATTATGCCGGCCTTTACCGGGTTTGCTAACTGGATGATACCTATGATGATTGGTGCTCCAGATATGGCCTTACCACGTATGAATAACTGGAGCTTCTGGATTCTACCTTTTGCTTTTGGGATTCTTTTGTCTACATTCTTTATGGAGTCAGGTGCGCCTAACTTTGGTTGGACATTCTACGCACCACTTTCTACAACCTATTCAAATGGTAGTACGGCATTTTTTGTTTTTGCTGTTCATATTATGGGTATCTCATCAATAATGGGCGCAATTAATATTGTTGTTACTATTATGAATATGCGTGCGCCTGGTATGACTTACATGAAAATGCCATTGTTTGTTTGGACATTTTTTATTACCGCCTACTTATTGATTGCGGTGATGCCCGTGCTCGCAGGTGTGGTAACTATGTTGTTAACCGACACTTATTTTGGTACGAGTTTCTTTGATGCCGCTGGTGGCGGTGATCCGGTATTGTTCCAGCATCTTTTCTGGTTCTTCGGGCATCCTGAAGTTTATATCATGATTTTACCTGCTTTTGGTATTGTTTCGACAATTATCCCAGCGTTTGCTCGTAAGAAGTTATTTGGCTACAGCTCAATGGTTTATGCAACGGCATCGATTGCTGTGTTGTCATTTATTGTTTGGGCGCATCACATGTTCACGACAGGTATGCCGTTATTTGGTGAACTGTTCTTCATGTATTGCACCATGTTAATTGCCGTACCTACGGGTGTTAAAGTGTTCAACTGGGTCGCAACTATGTGGCGTGGTTCAATGAGCTTTGAAACGCCGATGTTATTTTCTATCGCGTTTGTCATCTTATTTACTATAGGCGGATTCTCTGGTTTGATGTTGGCATTAACACCTGTTGATTTCCAATACCATGATACCTACTTTGTTGTTGCTCATTTTCATTATGTATTAGTTACCGGTTCATTATTCTCGATTTATGCTGGTGCATACTTCTGGTTGCCAAAATGGACAGGTCATATGTATAACGAGTCGTTAGCTAAATGGCATTTTTGGTGTTCATTGATTTCAGTTAATTTACTATTCTTCCCTATGCACTTTTTAGGATTAGCGGGCATGCCTCGTCGTATTCCAGATTATGCGTTGCAGTTTGCTGATTTCAACAAGTGGGTCAGTATTGGTGGTTTTGCCTTTGGTCTTTCGCAACTAATATTCTTAGCGGTAGTCATTAAGTGTATTAGAGGTGGAGAGAAAGCATCGGCTAAACCTTGGGATGGCGCTGAAGGTTTAGAGTGGACTGTTGCAAGTCCTGCTCCGTACCATACATTTTCAACACCACCAAAAATTGATTAAGTTAATAAAATATGAATAAAGGTGACGAATTGCAAAATTCAAATAACAAAGATAGCACTGCTATAACGAAAAACAATCAAGTGATAAAAAAGCTGGTTATGATTGTTTTTGGTATGTTTGGTTTTGGTTTTGCACTTGTCCCTTTATATGATGTGTTTTGTGATATTACTGGTTTGAATGGAAAAACGTCAACCACTGCCGCCGCTGTCTATAATGTTGAGCAGATTGACACAAAAAGGATTGTTACGGTGCAGTTTATTAGTCGAACCGCCCAAGGTATACCTTGGCAGTTTGAACCTATGGTCCGTGAAATAAAAGTTCATCCCGGTGAAATGAAACTTGTTAAATTTTATGCAAAAAATGAATCCACCCGCGATATTATTGGCCAAGCAGTTCCGTCAGTATCGCCCGGTTTAGCGGCAGCGTATTTTCAAAAAATTGAATGTTTTTGTTTTACGCAGCAACCGCTAAAAGCGAATGAAGAGGTAGAAATGGCGTTACAGTTTTATGTTGACCCAGAATTACCTGAAGATATTTCAACGCTAACTTTGTCTTACACTTTGTATGACGTGACCGGAAAAGTGGAATCGTAGCAATTTATACTGAGCACTTAGCGTGTAACAGTATTTGTTTAGGGGAATAATAATGACAACAAAAGAATATGAAAGTTATTACGTACCATCACAAAGTCATTGGCCAATTGTTGGCGCAGTGGCACTGTTTTTAATTGCTGTTGGCGCCGGGAACTATGTTTCTACGTTAAATAGTAGCGAAGGTGGCATTGGCGGTTACATATTGCTTGCCGGCATTTGTTTAGTTATATACATGCTCTATGGTTGGTTCAGTAACGTTATAAACGAATCGATGGCAGGTAAGTATAGCCATCAAATGGATAACTCATTTCGTCAAGGAATGAGCTGGTTTATCTTTTCTGAAGTGATGTTTTTTGCAGCATTCTTTGGTGCCTTATTTTATGCCCGCACGTTATCAGTACCTTGGTTGGGCGGCGCAGATAATAATGCCATGACTGGTGCTGTTTTATGGCCTGAGTTTGTCGCAAGTTGGCCGTTATTAGTCACACCAGATGGAACCGAAACAACTCAAATGGGCTGGTATGGCCTACCGTTAATTAATACTATTTTGTTATTAACGTCTTCAATTACTGCACATTTAGCACATTCAGCCTTAGAAAAAGATAATCGTAAAATGCTGAAAATATGGTTAGGTTTTACCATATTATTAGGTGTTGTCTTTTTATTCTTGCAAGTTGTCGAGTATATGCACGGCTATTCAGAAGAAATGAAATTGTACTTAACTAGTGGTATCTATGGTTCAACTTTCTACTTACTGACCGGTTTTCATGGTATGCACGTTACCTTAGGTACCGTCATGCTTATTGTGGTATTTTTAAGGGTGTTAAAAGGCCACTTTACCCCAACAAATGCTTTTGCTTTTGAAGCGGCAAGTTGGTATTGGCATTTTGTTGATGTGGTTTGGGTGATACTGTTTGTTTTTGTTTATATCGTATAAAAAATTACTGATATAAACGTTTAAGAAATATTGTAGGTGAAGCTAGCTTCACCTACTTTTTATTTTTAAGCGAGTTGATTAGAATGGTCGTGGGTGTGGCGTAATAACGCCTGTTAAAATAGCGACTAGCATAAGTATAATAATGAAGGCTGAAATCATCACGCGTCGGCCAATAAATTTTGACATTGACGGTTTACTTGGGTCATTTTTGTTTAAGACAAAGAGTGCCTGAAACAGGCTAAATACCATGAAGACTAAGCAGCCAATAATAATTATTTTTATCGCAAATGCCATTTAAAAATTTCCTATGTTGTTATGTTCGCTTTAAGCATATTTAAGGAATTAATTGTTTGAAAAATTTTATATCAAACATTCGCCTACCTTGGTTGATATTTACCCTACTTGTTTTTTCCGGATTAGTAAAACTCGGATTATGGCAAAGTGATCGTGCTTTACAAAAAGAGCAACGCATCGCAACCATTACACAATTGAGCCAAACACAAGCCTTGTCACTTTCTCAAGTGCTCTCAGAAAAAAATGAAATTAATGATCTACCGATCACTATGTTTGGGGAATTTGATAATAATACTATTTTTTTATTAGACAACCAAACGAATAAAGGACAATTAGGTTATCGTGTTTATCAAGTGTTTAATAGTGGTGAGCAGGCGGTCTTAGTTAATTTAGGTTGGGTAGTAGGTTCTATAAATCGTCAAGAAATTCCCGATGTGCAGGCTATTACTGGAAAGTATCAACTATCAGGTCACGTACGTAAAATAGAGCAAGGCATAATGTTAATGGAACAAGTCTTGGTTAAAGGTGAGTGGCCATTGCGTGTTCAGCAGATAGAATTAGATAAATTTTCAACATTAATTTCACGTCAACTCTTGCCCTTTGTCGTCTACTTAGATAAAACAGAGAGTGTGGGTTATGAAAAAAATTGGCAACCAATTGTTATGCCGCCTGAAAAACATCGTGCTTATGCCTTTCAATGGTTTAGTTTGGCGATAGCATGGTTATTGTTGATGATATGGGCGTCAATTAAATTGGGTAGAAATAGTGAACAAGCGTTAAATCACTAATAAAAAAAATAATAAGGTCTAAGTGTATGAATGATGTATCACAGAAAAAATCTCGTCGTAGTATGGTCATGGTGCTGGGCGCTTTTATCCTCCCTATCGTGTTAGCAAAACTCGCCTTAACTCAAAATTGGCTTGATTATGGTGTGACGAACAAGGGCACTTTAGTTGAGAATGAACTGACTTTAGAAAAGTTAGGCTTGAGTCAACCCGCTTTACAAAAAACTTGGTCAATTATTTATAGCTTGCCACAGCATTGTGATGATCACTGTGAACAAACGTTACTTAGTGTTAATAACTCTTACATAGCCCTGGGTAGAGAAATGCCCAGAGTAAAGCGCGTCGCACTTTCTCCTAATCCACTCTCACCTCAGCAAACGGAAAGGTTAACTGAAAACAGCTGGGTGATCATTTCTACTCCAAGTCTAGTTGATGACTTTTTATCAGATACCAAAGTCTTAGTTGTTGACCCTTTAGGTAATGTGGTTTTATCTCATAAACCACCGACAAATGATGATGCTCAAGCAATGTTTGGTAAAGAAATCTTAGCCGATATGAAGAAATTACTTAAGTATTCAAGGGTGGGTTAAGATGAAAAATCGTGTTAATCATCGTGTTCGTACCTTAGTCTTAATTAGTATTCTATTAGCACTAATCGTGGTTAGCTTAGGTGCTTATACGCGCTTAACGCATGCGGGTTTAGGTTGTCCAGATTGGCCAGGTTGTTATGGATTAATTGATGTACCTGCAACCGCAGAACAAATTATTAAAGCAGAGCAAGCATTTCCAGAAAGAAAAGTTGAAGCGCATAAAGCATGGAATGAAATGATCCATCGATATTTTGCTGGTGCGTTGGGTTTATTAATTCTAGCGATAGCATTTATGTCTTACCGACAACGCGATCAAGGTACGCCATTAAGGTTGCCGATGTTGATACTCGTGGTGGTCATTTTCCAAGCGGCCTTGGGCATGTGGACCGTAACCATGAAACTAATGCCGATTGTCGTTATGGGTCATTTACTTGGTGGTTTTACAACCTTGAGTTTGTTATTTTTATTATACTTACGCTTGGCTGACTTTAGGGTACCAGGTGGTGATTTCGCCATTAAGAAATATGGCAGATACGGCTTAATTGGTATTGTACTGTTAACCGCACAAATAGGTTTAGGGGGCTGGACATCGTCAAACTATGCTGCCTTGGTTTGTACTGAATTACCTATTTGCCAATCAGGCTGGCAAGAGCAAATGACCTTCGAAGATTCATTTGATTTGATCCCACCAGAAAAAGATAGTTACGAATTTGGTCATTTATCTCATGCTTCACGTGTAACGATTCATGTTGTTCATCGATTAGGAGCCATTGTCACTGGGCTTTATCTTTTTTGGTTAGCATTAATGGTATTTCGAAAATCTCAATCTGCATTTTTTAAGAATGCAGCTATTAGCTTAGCGTTTATTCTTAGTTGCCAAATATTATTGGGTATTAGCAATATCTGGTTCTCATTACCGTTAGCAGTTGCGGTGAGTCATAACGTGGTAGCAGCATGTCTAATGTTGTCTTTGATCACGTTAACCTACAGTTTACGACGGAAATTATAAGGAATACTTATGAGCGAATCAGTATCAACAGAAAGCCCAAACGGGCCAGCAACTACACCTGAAGTTATAGAGACTAAAACCGCTATTTGGCGAGATTATTATGAAATCACTAAGCCTCGTGTAGTGGCACTCTTAGTGTTAACCGCTCTGGTGGGGATGTGTCTTTCTGTACCGGGTACCATTCCATGGCAAGTACTTATTCCTTCAATGGTGGGTATTGGCTTTTTATCATCAGCCGCCGCCGCGATAAATCACATTGTTGATGAACGAATTGACAGTATTATGGGGCGAACTTATAACCGGCCCGTTGCTACGGGACGTTTAACGCCGAGAAATGCGACTTTGTTTGCTATGTTTTTAGCGGTCAGTGGTTTTGCCATTTTATATAGCTTGGTTAATCCCTTAACGGCATGGCTTACTTTTGCAGGTTTGGTGGGTTACAGTTTTGTTTATACTATGTATTTGAAACGTGCTACGCCTCAAAATATCACGATAGGTGGCTTAGCTGGAGCCATACCCCCACTGTTAGGTTGGACAGCAATGACCAATGAAATACACCCTAATGCTTTGTTATTAGTGTTATTGATTTTTACTTGGACACCTCCTCATTTTTGGGCTTTAGCGATACATCGTAAAGATGAATATGCAAAAGTAAATATTCCCATGTTGCCGGTAACCCATGGGGTAAACTTTACAAAAACCCAAATTTTACTTTATACCGTGTTACTTTTTGTTGTTGGCTTGTTACCTTATTTAGTGGGAATGAGTAATTGGTTATATTTAATTGGCGCAGTAACATTGAATCTGATGTTTTTTGCTTACGCCTGGAAACTTAAGTTTAATGCCGATGAGAATACGGCAATGGACACCTTTAAGTTTTCAATCGTACATTTAATGGGCTTGTTTATTATCCTATTACTTGACCATTATTTGTTACCTATGATACCAAGCTGATCAATTATCTGATCATTGTTAAGGGTAAGGACAAAGCTACTTCGATATAATATTTAGTAGTAGGATAACGACTTACTAAATTTTATATCGGGTATTTATCTATTTTTCCAAATGAAAAGTAGACCATTTAATCAGTCAAATGGTTATTGGATAAGACAAACGGAAATAATTAAATATGAACAAGTTGTTGTATGTCATTGTCGCCCTTGTTGCTGGTGCGGTAGGTTTTTTTGTCTTTCAAAAAGCGACAGTATTACCACAGCCTGAACACGCTTTATATTATCAGCAGGTTCGGGAAGTTAAGCCATTTCAATTAACGAATCATCATAACCAAGCCTTTACCAAAGAACAATTAGCCAATAAATGGTCGTGGGTATTTCTAGGGTATACTTCTTGTCCTGATGTTTGCCCGACTACATTACAAGAACTAAACTTTGTTTATGACGATTTAAAAGCGATCAGTAAAGATACACAAATTTTGTTGGTTTCTGTTGATCCTAGTAGAGATACGCCAGAAAAATTAGCTCAGTATATAGCTTATTTTAATGAGGAGTTTATTGCGCTTACGGGTGACCATGGTGTGTTATTTCCGTTTGCTCGTAACCTTGGCATGATGTACGCGATTAACGAGCCTGAAGGCGATGAAGCCGACAATAATGGTTACTTAGTCGATCACAGTGCTTCTTTAGTGTTAATTAATCCACAGGGAGATATCGCGGCTATTTTTAAGCCTAGACAAGCCTTGGGTGTATTACCTACCATTGATGGTGAGAAACTGGTCAGTGATTTTGCAAAAATTGTAAAATTAGCTGAATAAAGGAAACTTGTCATCCTTAACTTTATGGGCTGACAAGTTTATTAAATCGCTATATTTGTTAAAGCGGATACCACTGCATACCTTCTTTTAAGACAAACCAAGGCTTTGAGTACCAATAATAACGTCCTGGCTCACTAATACTTGGCGCGGTACAGTTACAGCGAACACGGCCAATGGGCAAGGGCGCGCTATAATTAATGGTAAAGCTATTTTCTTCTTGCCATTCTATTTTTTGTCGACCTAAACCCGAAATATAACAGTTCAATTGTGCGGGAAGAAAATCTTCAACGACAACATCAAAAGTCACTGATTTTGATTGGTTATACTCGACAATAGTACTTGCATTCTCATTACGTAAAGTCATGTTGAAAGGTAAAGATTTTAATTTATCACGCAGACTAGATATTTGATCATAGGGTTTTGACGCAGGAAAACGTGGCACGCTTGTTAAATCTGTCGCTAAGCCTACGGCTCCTGATTGTTGTGAAAAAGCAATGAAATCGTTTTGTGCTACCCATTGTTGTACTGCCGGAGTGTACTCACCATAAGGGTAGGCAAAATAGCGCCAACTTTGTCCGGTTTTTTCTTTAATAATACTTTCAGCCTCTAATAAAAGTTCAGTATGTTTTATTAGCCATTGCTGTTCGGTTAAACCTTCACTAATACGGGCCATAGAGTCATGTTCCATGCCATGGTTAGCTATAATAACGCCTTGATCAGCCATCGTTTTAAGTTGTTGCCAAGTAAGATAGTTACTCGAACCACGCTCAACAATGGCAGGGTTGATAAAAATCGTAAAAGGATAATTAAATTTGTCGAGAATAGGCTTACCATTGAGTAGAATATCAAGATAAGCATCATCAAAAGTTATTGCCACTGTTTTGTCAGTAATAGGTTGCTGTTTCTTGATAGAATTCATTAAATCTGAAAGCGCGATAACATTGAAATTGTTATCAGATAAATACTGCATATGAATTTGAAACTGTTCCGGTGAAATACTAGTACTTGCCGGTGTTTTGTCACTAACATGGTGATATTGTAAAATTACAGCGGCAAAGCTAGAAAAGTGAAAGCAAGATAGCAATAGTGCAGGTAATAAAAATTTCATGAGTGAAGCCCTTGTTTAGTCAGTCATAAAAATAGCGCGTTTTGCTTTCTTTTTATAGTAAATTTTCAGGTAATTTTTATATGGAATACTTTTTTGAACGTTAATACTATCAACCACCATAAACAACTATTCCTCATCGCCTTACCGATGATTTTTTCAAATATCACCATACCTCTTCTAGGCTTAGTTGATACTGCTGTTTTAGGACATTTAGACCAAGCCTATTACCTAGGTGGCAGTACAGTCGGGGCAATGATTATTACCTTTGTTACTTGGTTGTGTGGCTTTTTACGTATGTCGACTACAGGTCTTACCGCTCAGGCATTAGGTGAAGAAAACGCACAAAAAAGTTTATTGGTTCTGCTACGAGGTTTGTTAGTGGCTTGCTTAATTGGTGGTGCACTGATTTTGTTACAGTCTTTTTATCTTGATCTGAGCTTAGGTTTAGCCGGAGGATCTGAACAAATACAATTTTATGCTAAGCAATATTGTGATATCCGTATTTGGGGTTTGCCTGCTGCGTTATCAAATCTTGTTATATTAGGATGGTTGTTGGGCAATCATAAAGCTAAGGCTGTAATGTGGATATTGATCGTCACTAACCTAATTAACTTGTCGCTAGATCTATTGTTTGTCTTAGTGTTTGATTGGCAAGTGCAAGGGGTGGCGTCAGCAACGTTAATCGCTGAATATTCAGGTGTTATTATAGGGTTGGCTTATATTATTTTTGCGCAACAGACAGGTAATCGACACCCCCTAAAAAGTATATTAATAAAAATGGTGGGAAAATTTACAGCTATCAGAGATCAGTTATTTGAGAAGTCAGCGCTGACCAATTACTTTCAACTTAATCGAGATATTCTTATTCGAACACTGTGCTTAGAGATTTGTTTTGTCTTTATTACTTTTCAAGGGGCTAGGTTAGGCGATGATGTTATTGCAACTAATGCCATTTTAATGAACTTTGTTTTGTTAATCTCATTTGGATTAGACGGCATTGCCAATGCAGCAGAAGTGTTAGTGGGGAAAGCACAAGGGCAAAAGAATCTTAAACAGCGTAATTTTGTCGTTAAAATCGCTTTATTTTGGACGGGACTCTTTGCGCTCACTTATAGTGCACTCTTTGCCATAGCAGGTGATTTCTTGATTAGTTTACTAACCGATATTCCAGAGGTTGTTTTCTCGACCGAACAATATGTACATTGGATGATTATTTTACCGGTATTAGGCTGTTGGTGTTATTTATTTGATGGTGTTTTTGTCGGTCTAATGAAAGCCAAAGTGATGCGAAATAGCATGATAATTGCGACCTTTGGTTGCTTTTTTCCAATGTGGTGGCTATTACAAGGCTTTGGTAATCATGGGTTATGGGCTGCATTTAGTGTGTTTTTGCTGGTTCGAGGATTAAGCTTAGCTTGGCATTATTATCGCGTTATAGAAAAACAACCCATTAGTCTTTAATTTTTTTATTTGTCTGACGATCAAAAATATTGAGTAAACGATTAGCAAAGATCCCACTGTAACCCCAAGCAGAGGTTAACAGACCAATAGCTAAAAAAACAATGCCGGCGATTTGCCAATAATAATGGTAATAGTAACCGATAAAAATTAAGCAAGCGCCAATAGCAAAAAGACCAAGTCCGCGAGTAAAAAGCACTAAGCTTCTTTGCGGGTCTTGGCCTAATTTTTCAAGTATTGTCATCATTTTAAATTAATGAATAACTCAGCAGTCAGTATAGTTGTCAGGTTAACGAACAAATAACTTAATAGTAAGAATGATCACCACGTTCGTGTTCAGTCATATCACGAACACCTTTTATCTCGCCTGCCATTGTTTCGAGAAGTTGTTTTTCGATGCCATCTTTTACAGTGACATCAATTTGACTACAACCATTACAGCCACCACCAAATTGTAGAATAGCGAAACCGTCGTCAGTAATTTCCATTAACGTACACTCACCACCATGGCCAGCTAACTGTGGATTAACTTCTGCTTTTAAGAAGTAGTCAACACGTTCGAATAATGGCGCATCGTCATTTACTTTTCTTAATTTAGCATTTGGCGCTTTTAAGGTTAATTGTGAACCCATTTGATCTGTGGTGAAATCTATTTCAGCATCTTCTAAGTACAGCTTACTGTCACCGTCAATATAAGCAGAGAAGTGTTCGAATTTCATTTCAATATCTTCAGGTTCTATCGCGTCAGCTGGGCAGTAAGACACGCCACACTCTGCACTAGCAGTACCTGGATTAACAACAAATACACGTATACTTGTGCCTTCTGCTTGTTGTTCTAATAATTTAGCGAAATGCGATTGTGCTGTTTCGGAAATATTGATCATCACGGTTATTACTCTCTTACACTTGTTACCAAAATTTCTCTAAAGTTTCTCACGGACCTTAGAGATTGAAAATATTAATACCTGACTAATTTAGTCAGGTATTAATATTTTACGCTGTTATCTACCTATACGCTAGTGAAATTATAGTTAATTGAAATAACAATATGATAAAAAGAGACAGTTATTCTGGTGTGTTTCGATAGATTTTGGTATTTTATTGTTATTGAATTCAAGGATATATTTTATGTTACCACGATTGTTTTTAGCCGTGCTGGTCGGTTTTTTTATTTTTTCACCATTGAGTTATGCGGCAAAAGTTACCGACTATTTACCAACAGATCACACTTACAATCAAGCTATTCCAACCCCAGAAAGCTCATTAGGCTTTGGCATTGGCGAGCGACATATTCGTCATGATCAACTCCTCAACTACATCAAAGTATTAGCAAACAGCTCAGAGCGGATCACACTGACGGATATTGGACAGACCCAAGAACTACGCCAGCAAGTGCTATTGACGATTTCTTCTAAAGATAATTTAGCTAATTTGAGTAAAATATTGGCAAAAAGATCAGCCACGGGGAGCGCCGATGACATCAGTTCACCGTTAGTCATTTGGCTTGGCTACAGTGTACACGGTGATGAAATTAGTGGCGCTAATGCGGCAATGGCCGTGGCATATCATTTGGCGGCAAGTGAAAACACAGATATAAAACAAATGCTAGAAAATACCCTGATTGTTATTGAGCCAAGTATTAACCCTGATGGCATGGATAGATTTGTGCAATGGGCGAATATGCATCGCGGCAGCACACCTAATGCGGATCCTAATCATATCGAGCATCACCAAGGTTGGCTTACCGGTCGTACCAACCATTTTGGTTTTGATCTTAACCGTGACTGGTTATTACTCGCACAAAAAGAAAGTCAACATAGATTAGCGTATTTTCACCAATACCAGCCTCATGTATTAGGCGATTTTCATGAGATGAGTGCCAATGGCAGTTACTTTTTTCAGCCAGGCATTCCAACGCGTACTCACCCATTAACGCCAAGTGCCAATACAGAAATGACACAACTTTTAGCAACCTATCATGCGAAGGCACTTGATAAAAATGATCGCCTTTATTACAGCCAAGAAAATTTCGATGACTTTTATTACGGGAAAGGCTCTACTTACCCAGACATTAACGGTGGAGTCGGTGTTTTATTCGAACAAGCAAGTAGCCGAGGTATGCAACAAAATAGTGATAATGGCTTATTAACCTTTGAGTTTGGTATTCAAAATCACGTATTAACTTCACTCTCGACCATTGAGGGGGCATGGAAAAATAAGACCAAGCTACTGAGTTACCAGAAAAACTTTTATAAAGAGTCAGAAAAATTGGCTGATCAAGAAAGCTTTAGTGGCTACTTATTACATGAAACACATGATTCTTATCGCCTCAACGTCCTACTTGATAAATTAAAACAACATCAGATTAAGGTCTATCCGCTAACTGAAGACTTTCGTTTAGCTGGCGTTGTTTATGCTAAAGAACATAGCTTCTATGTGCCATTAGACCAGCGTCAGTATCGAGTTATTCAAGCGTTGTTTTCGCAGCAAACTCAGTTCGAAGACAATACCTTTTATGATGTTTCGGGTTGGACAATGCCACTGGCAATGGATATAGACTTTTATCGGGTTGGTCGTACTTGGGGACTAAAACTGGCAGATAATGCTTGGGAGAAGCCAACAGATATAGCGGATAACAGTGGTATTGAGCAACAGGCGTATGCCTACGCATTTGAGTGGCATCATTTTTTAGCACCCAAATTACTCAATGACTTACTTAATAAAGGTATTAAAGCAAAGGTTGCTACAAAAACGTTTTCGTCACGATTTAAACTTGATGGAAAAATGGTTAATAAAGATTTTGCGCGAGGCAGTATTATTATTCCTGCGGGCATACAAACGCAATTAAATTGGCGTGATATTGTCACGCAAAGTAGTCAAAAAATTGATATACCTATTAATAGCTTGTCGACGGGATTAACCGTTAAAGGTATAGATATAGGTAGTGGCTCTTTCCGGTTATTATCGCCAGTAAAGGTTTTAATGCTTGGTGGTAAAGGCGTTTCTCAATACGAGAGTGCAGAGATGTTATTTTATCTTGACGATACCCTGTCAATCCCTGTAACGGTTGTAGAGCAGCAGCGTTTAGCAAAAATTGAGTTAAGTGGCTATAGTCATATTATTATGGTTGATGGCAAATACGATTCTCTTGGACAAGATAATGTCGATAAAATAGCGGCATGGACAAAAAGTGGTGGTGTTATTTTTGGGCAGAAACGAGCAGCTAAATTTTTATCAGAATATGAATTACTGGCGATGAACTTCGTTACTACTAATGAAATCAACCAGTTATTTGATACGGATAATGTACGCTACCAAGACAAAGAAAAACTGGCTGGGCGTAAACGTATTGCTGGCGCGATTTTTGAGTCAACACTCGATACCTCGCATCCGTTAGCTTATGGTTATACGGATAACCGTTTACCGTTATTTCGCAACAGTACATTAATTTTGCAACATAGTTCAAAGCCGTTTATCTCAGTGGCGAAATATAATGCACGGCCATTATTGAGCGGTTATGCTGATAAAAACATGGTCAATCGAGTGGCAAATTCTTCAGCTATAGTCGCCCATAATTATGGTAATGGGCGAGTGATTGCCAGTACTGACAATTTAGCTTTTCGTGGCTATTGGTTAGGCAGTTCAAAGCTAATAGCGAACAGCTTATTTTTTGCTAAAGCATTTAACGCTTCTACTACTCATTAATAATTTGTTGAAAGATGAAAAGATTTAAATTGTGTAAAGCTAACACCGTATAAGTTAACTTTTATTGAATTTTGTTATTAGGTAAAGATAAACAAAGGCTTAATACGGTAACTTTTTTAACGCCATTAGCTTTCAATAAACGACAAATTTCATTACACGTTGAGCCTGTTGTTACCACATCATCAAGGAGCAATACGTGTTCAGGTAAACGTGATTGTTGATCGCTTTTATTGACTAAATATTCGCTTGACAGTTTAAAGGCATGGCGTAAATTTTTACGGCGAATAACACCGGTTTGACCCGCTTGGCTTTTATCGTGACTAATACGCTGCAATGCATCTGGACAATAGGGCATTTGTGCAAGGCGGGCAAAATCTTCTGCCAATAAATGCGCTTGATTAAAGCCTCGCGTTTGCCATTTTTTCATGTGTATTGGTACGGACAATAGTAAGGGTTGATGGGGACAATGCGTATAAGGTTTATTTTCATACGGTAAGGCGTTTTTCCATTGTTTAAATAATAAAACACTCAGTAAAGGGACTAATTCAAAACGGCCGTGATACTTTAGTTGCCTGACCCATAAGTCTATGGGCCATTGGTAAGCTGATACTGAGATTAACTGATCAAAAATTCTTTTAGGTAATATAGTATTTATCGCTGGCCAGGTTAATAAATCACCGTGTAATTTTTTTAAATCAAAAAGTGGTAAATCAGCCAAGCAAAAATCACAAATAAGCGCTTGGCTTTGACAGCGACCACCACATAAGTCACAACAACTTAATTGTGTTTTAAACAACTTTAAACGATCAATAAAGTTAAATGATTTTTGTTTTAAATATTGAATAAATTTTACGTGGTTAAATTCCATTTAATACCTTCTTTAAGTAAACTGTCGTTAACTTCGTGTAATAAAAATTAACGGTAATACCCTCTATTATGAGCATGGCAGAAACTTTAAAAATATCGAGTCAAGGGTGCGGACTTCCGCTAGTTTTTATTCATGGCTGGGGATTAAACTCGGGCGTTTGGCAACCGAGTGTCGAGGTATTAAAAGAGCACTTTGAAGTGATCACTGTCGATTTACCTGGTTTTGGTACCAATTTAGAACACTCAATATCTCCTTATACTTTAGCTGAAGTTGCATCATTAATAGCGCAATCTGTAGCAAAACCTGCGGTATATATAGGTTGGTCGTTAGGTGGTTTGATTGCCAGTGAAATAGCATTAAATTTTCCAAAGCAAGTGAAAGCATTAATCACGGTCGCTAGCTCGCCTTGTTTTGTTGAGCAAGAGAACTGGTTTGGCATTAAGCCAGATGTTTTAGCGATATTTCATCGACAACTAGCAGAAGATACCGCCAAGACGATTAATAACTTTTTAAAAGTTCAGGCGATGGGCAGCCCTCATTTACGTCATGATATTAAATTGCTACGAGAACTCGTTTTGCAGTTTCCAATGCCAACCAAATCAACTTTAGATGAGTCGCTGCAATTATTGACAACCGTTGATCAGCGCGAAAGTCTCGCCCAAATATCGATACCCTACTTGCGGTTATACGGAAAGCTTGACGGCTTAGTGCCGCGCAAGGCAATTACAGCTATTACTGCATTATCACCTAACAGTGATGTTGTTATTTTTGAGCAGGCATCACATGCACCTTTTATTTCTCACCCGGAGGCGTTTATCGAAACACTAACGACTTGGCTAGCCCCTTTAGTTGAAGGTACTTATCGATAAATCGATCCTTTACTTTTTAGTCGTATTGTATGATAATTGAACAAAGATGTTGCAGGGTTAAATAGCAAAAACTGAGTACTTAAGTCGATTACTTAAGCTAAGTATTAAATTAAATATGTAAATTTAGTATTTACTTATTTGTACATTGTTATTCTGTTAATAGGTATAGAGGAGTTTGTTATGGAAATACAATCAGCATTAGCAAGTGGTCTACAAGGCTTTCAAAAAGCGCAAGGCGATGTAACAGAAGCTGCAGCAGATATTGCGGCTAACTTAGCTGTTAGTCCTGAAGATTTTGGTATTGGCCAAGAAAACAATACTGATAATGCACCTAGCCCAGATACAGCTAGTAAGAATGCTAGTTCAGCAGAATTACCAGACCTTACCAAAGCCGTTGTCGATTTAAAAGTTGCA
Organism: Colwellia sp. BRX10-9; assembly: GCF_014077405.1. Classification (NCBI taxonomy): domain Bacteria; kingdom Pseudomonadati; phylum Pseudomonadota; class Gammaproteobacteria; order Alteromonadales; family Colwelliaceae; genus Colwellia; species Colwellia sp. BRX10-9. The sequence goes on from NZ_JACGVV010000007.1 coordinate 43,739, forward strand.
GAATTTCAAGCGAAAGCGTCCGCCGATGTTATTCAAACAGCTGATGAAACTTTAGGCACGCTATTAGACGTTCGAGCATAACCGATGAACATCACGCCGCAAACGCCTACTCTGTCTATTCCTACTGCGGTTAATCCGCAAACGGATAGCTTGCGTCGTGAAAATAATATCCGCGAAGTTATTGCAAAACCAGCGGCCTCAAACCAGTCTGCAGCAGAAAAAGGGGTAGCTTCTGACAGAGAAAGAGGCAGAACCCCTGCACAGAATAATGAAAATTTTGATTTTGAAAGCATCCGCAAGCAAGCGGAATCAGCAACAAAAACGATTAGCGGTGATAGTAATCGCGAGAGTGGTTCATCAGAGCAACAATCTGCAGCTGAGACTTTTCTAGCAAACGAAAATGCTATTGAAGATGATAGTGAAAATGGTCAAAATTCAGCAAGCTCCCCTGATGGCAAACCGGCTCCTAACAGTCGAGAAGCTTTTACCGAACAAAGAATTATTAATGAGCTACAACTAAGAGATCAAGAAGTACGTGCTCATGAATTGGCACATGCTTCTGTCGGTGGCGCATCAACGGGCTCACCTTCATATACTTTTGAAATGGGTCCAGACGGAAAGAAATATGCTGTTGGTGGTGAAGTTTCAGTAGACCTTTCTACGGTTAATGGCGATCCAAGAGCAACCATAACGAAAATGCAAAAGGTCTATGCCGCCGCACTAGCACCTGCCGATCCATCAATTCAAGACACCCGTGTTGCAGCTTCAGCGTCGCGAGCTATTTTACAAGCGCAAACAGAGCTGGCCGCGATTAGTTCAGCAGACACCAGTGAAGCAAAAAATGTAACAGTCCAAGGTAAGTCTCGTGATGTCTTTTCAGCAGAAGAAAATCAAGAAACAGAAGATTTTGATACACTAGTTAATCGCACGTTAGCGTCTCAGGACGAAATTATAGCTAACCGTGATAGTTCTGTTGATGAGCGAGCTTTAAGAATTGAAAGCCTCTATGCTGGCATTACTCAAGCTTATGAAAAAGAACCCAGTTTTCATTTCCAATTAACGGCCTAAAACCTCTTAAGCCTAAACCTCTTAAGTTATTGCGCTATAAAGAAAAAGCCTCATTATTAATAAATAATGAGGCTTTTTATTGTGCTTGTATCATTAAGCTAAAGTGATATTAATGATTGTCAGCTAAATACCGTAATTCTCACGGTATTTATTAATACTCGCTAAACTTGTCGCTAATGCAGGTTGCAAAGCAAGGTTCTCTTCAAGGTAAGTAACCACGTCAGCTAGGGTAACAATGGCAATAACTTCTGTACCAAAGTCACGTTCAACTTCTTGAATAGCAGATAATTCACCTTGGCCTTTTTCTTGGCGGTCAAGAGCGATTAATACACCAGACAATTGAGCGCCATGGGCCTTAATAATTTCCATTGATTCACGAATAGCAGTGCCGGCAGTAATAACGTCGTCCACTAACATTATCTTACCTTGTAAAGGAGAGCCAACTAAGCTGCCACCTTCACCGTGAGTTTTTGCTTCCTTACGGTTAAAACAATAAGGCATGTCCATACCGTGATGATCAGCTAATGCTACTGCAGTGGTGGTTGCAATTGGTATGCCCTTATAAGCTGGACCGAAAAGCAAATCAAACGCGATAGTAGAATCAACGAGTGCTTGTGCGTAAAAACGACCTAAGCGTGCTAAATCACCGCCGGTATTAAATAAACCCGCATTAAAAAAGTATGGACTTGTACGGCCTGACTTCAAAGTGAATTCACCAAAGCGAAGTACTTCTTTCGCTAGAGCAAATTCAATAAATTCACGTTGATAATCTTTCATCTTTATTCCCACTTTAATCAGAGTATTTAGCTAAGGGCTAACTTTTGTAAATCAAATAATTCGTTAATACTGTCTTTTGCTAACGCTAGCATATTGTGCATTTCATCAAAACTAAACGGCGCTTCTTCTGCTGTGCCTTGAATTTCAATCAATTTACCTGTGTCTGTCATAACGACATTCATATCGGTATCGGCAGCAGAATCTTCTGGGTAATCAAGATCCGAAACGGCTTCACCTTTATAAATACCAACAGAAACTGCTGCTATCATATGCTTTAATGGATTAGTTTTAATAATATCTTTAGCGCGCATATAATTTAAAGCATCGACTAATGCGACACAAGCACCGGTAATGGAAGCAGTACGTGTACCGCCATCAGCTTGTATAACATCGCAATCGACGCTAATGGTATTTTCACCTAGGGCTTTCAAATCGACAGCTGCGCGCAATGCACGAGCGATTAAACGAGATATTTCCAACGTACGACCACTTTGTTTGCCGTTAGCTGCTTCTCTGCGCATACGGGTGTGGGTAGAGCGAGGTAACATGCCATACTCTGCTGTGATCCAACCTTTACCTTGTCCTTTTAAAAAACGTGGTACACCGACTTCTACTGAGGCAGTACAAATAACTTTGGTGTCGCCAAATTCAATTAATACTGAACCTTCAGCATGAGTAGTAAATTGACGAGTAATGGTTACAGGACGTATTTGACCTGGAGTTCTGCCGCTTGGACGCATGTTAATATACCTATGGTGAAATAATTGTTGCGCATTATAATCGTTCAGCAACAAATTTGACATAATCACGTGAAAACAATTTGAAATATAGTTAATCTAATTAGGGTCTAGTTAGCAGTACTTTACAATATCCTAATTTATATTGAGCCTACTTATGAAAAGCTTTGTTGTGTTAATGCTTGTTACTTTCGCTTCTTTTTTGTTAATAACACCCGCCTCAGCCATTAACGCTGATGATTTACCTAAATACAGTAAAGTCTATGATGAAAAAAGTGATCCCTTTAAAGATGCGAATACGGCAATAAAGCTAGCTCAAAAAACTCAGCGTAATGTGCTAATTGAAATTGGTGGCAACTGGTGCAGTTGGTGTAAAAAAATGGATGTTTTTTTGGCTGAAAACCCTGAGGTTTATCAGAAGCTCCATAGTGAGTTTGTCTTGTTAAAAATAAGCGTCAGTGACAGTAATGAAAATGAAGCGTTTATGAAATCGTTACCACCCGTTTTAGGCTATCCTCATATGTACGTATCAACAAGTAGCGGTAAAATGCTTTTATCAAAAGATACTGCCGAATTACTCGTTGGTGAACAATATTCTAAAGAGCAGTGGTTAGCCTTTCTTAATAAATGGCAAAGCAGTGAGACAAAAGGATAAATCAATGTCAGGTACAGCATTAAATAAAATCAACAGCTTCTTTGATAAAAATTATCAAACACCATCTTGGTTATCACATAAGTTTTCTCGTCGTAAATTATTAAAATCAGCGGCGGGAGCAACGGCAATCTCTGCACTTCCTGCGGTAGCGTTCAGTCAACATGAAAAAGATAAAGTGTTTGAGACTTTGCAGGCAGAGCCTTGGTTAACCTTGAATGCCGTGCTTGATCATCTCTTACCAGAATCAAGTAGTGGTCCAAGCGCCAAAGAGTTACAAGTCGTTATTTATTTATATAACGTTGTTTATCAGCAACCCACTGAAAAAAGTGAAATTGACTTTATTTTTAAAGGTGTCGGTTGGTTAAATGGTTATACACAAAACCAATTACAAAAAAACTTTACTGAGTTAAGCAAAGTCGAAAAAGAAACTATGTTACGAGGGATCAGTGGCTCGAGAGCGGGCGAAAACTGGCTCAATAATCTACTGGGTTATATTTTTGAAGCTATGTTATCGCCACCTGCTTATGGCGGTAATCCAAAAGGTACTGGTTGGCAATGGCTAGAGCATCAAGCGGGCTTTCCATTACCTGAAGCGGGTCAACGTTATTTCGAGTTACCCAAACGTTCGGTGACCAGCGACAAAAGTGCCAACAACATTATTCAATCAAAAGACTTATTAGCAAATAAAAAGTGGTCGACAGTTAAAGGAAGTAACAAAGCATGAGTTTTGATATTTGCATAGTTGGTAGTGGTGCAGGGGCCTCACCTGTCGCTTATACATTAGCGAAAGCTGGCGCTAAAGTATTAATACTGGAAAAAGGTCCGTGGTTAACCGAGAAAGAATTTTTCAAAGATGAATTAGCGATTAGTTTACGTGATTCTTATAATCCCAAACTGGCTGATGAACAGCATGTTATTGAAGAAGAATATCAAACCGCTGACGGAGAAAACTATTGGCAAGGCGAGCCAACAAGTGAGTCGGGCTGGAGCTTCTGGAACGGTAATGTTGTCGGTGGTTCATCTAACTTTATGAGCGGTTATTTTCATCGATTAAAGCCGGTAGATTTTAAATTAAAGTCAACCTTTGGTGATATTAAAGGCGCTAATATTGTCGATTGGCCGATCAGTTACCACGAGCTTGAACCTTTTTATGCGCAAGTAGAACGAGATGTTGGTGTCTCGGGGAAAGTTGTTTCACACCCTCATCAAGAACCACGCTCAACCGATTTCCCATACCCGCCATTAGTTGATCATCAAGTATCAGACTGGATTGACAAAGCAGCAAAAAATATTGGCTATCACTCAATGCCAGTACCTCGTGCCATCTTATCGACTCCAGCCATGGGACGAAAAAGTTGCGAGTATTCAGGGTATTGTAGTAGCTATGGTTGTTCAACCGGTGCCAAAGGTAGTGGTCGAGCTGCTTTGTTAAACCATGCCGTGGCAACGGGAAATTTAACCATTAAAGCGAATGCTAAGGTTTATCATATAGCGAGTGATGATGAAGGTAAAATATCTGCCATCCATTATTACGACTCACAAGGTCGAGAACAAAAAGCCACAGCAAAAATTTATGTTGTTGCTTGTCAAGCGGTTGAAACATCACGTTTATTGCTGGCTTCCAAAGGGAAAAAATTCCCACAAGGGCTTGCGAACAATAGCGGACAAGTGGGTAAGAATTTAGTGTTTAGTGGTGGAGGTACAGGTAAAGGGGACTTTTTATTTGCTGATTTAACAACGCAAAAGCAAGCTCAATTAAAGCAAGTTGGCCCTTTTATAAATCGTGCTTTACAAGACTGGTATCAAATTGACGATAAAAGCTTCTCTGGTGCTAATCAACAAGGTCAAGCAAAAGGCGGCACCATAGACTTTCTCTTTTATCAAAACCCTATTGCTCGTGCACAAGGGCAACAATTCAATGATGCAAATGAGTTAGTGTGGGGCGAGCAATTACAGAAAAACTTAAAAGAAGAATTTACCACTTATAAAACCTTACGTTTTGAAGTCTTTAATGACTGGTTACCCACCGACGATTGTTTTGTTAGTTTAGACCCAGAAGTCACTGATAAATGGGGGCAAGCAGTCGCTAAGGTAAGAATTGGTGCACACCAACATGATAGGGTGGTTGGAGAGTATCTAGCGGAGAAAGGCAAGAAGTTGCTGGAAAGTATGGGCGCAAAAAATATTACTAGCTCTATCAGCAGCTACCCGCCAACAAACTTAATGGCAGGAGGTTGCCGGTTCGGTAATGACCCCAAAACATCGGTATTGAATAAATACTGTCAAGCCCATGAAGTCAATAATTTATATGTTACCGATGGCTCATTTATGCCCACAGGCGGTAGTGTTCCCTACACGTTTACCATTTATGCCAATGCATTTCGAGTTGCAGAGCATATTAAACACCGTTGGCAAGAGTCTATCATTTAGCCATTGTTATTGGGGGGAGTGTTGTGAGGAGATAAAAGCATACCCTCACAACAGTTTATTGATTAGGTTTTAACGAGACATCAATTTTCTAAGGCTAATCGACGAGTCTGATCTGAATTCGCTATAGCCACGTATTACTGCACAGTTTAATTATAACTTGGTGTAATAAATTGCTAATCAAAGCGAATGTTATTATTACACTTAATTCGTTTGTCCGATAACGAGGAGTAATACAGTATTGTTAGCACATAAACCATTAGGGGTGATATTTGATCTCGACAACACCTTGGTCTCTTCATCTTTAGATTTTGACAGTATAAGAGCTTCCTTGGGGTGTCCAAAAGGCATAGATTTATTAGATTTTATTGATGCTTTACCAGAACATCATCAAGTTGAAGCTCATGAGGTGATAGTAGAATATGAAATAAATGATGCTATGACAGCAAATAAGTTGGCGGGAACCGACCAAATTTTAACTTTATTAGCTGAGTTGTCTCTACCTTGTGCGATTGTTACCAGAAATTGTCGACAAGCAGCGGCGATAAAAGTAAAAAACAATAATATCAATATTGAGATATTACTGACTCGAGAAGATCACAAAGCTAAACCAGCCCCTGATGCGTTACTACATTTAGCTGAGCTTTGGCAGATAGCCCCTGAAAACTTATTGTATGTTGGTGATTATTTATATGATTTGCAAGCGGCGCGAAATGCTAACACCATGTCTTGTCTTATCAATTATGGTATAACAGCAAGCTATGAAAATTTGGCAGATGTTGTCGTTCTCGACCTTAATGAATTAAGCGAGACAATTAAGCAAGTATCGATTGTAGAACATGCATAATGGAATTATCTGCAGTGTATGTTCTTTACTGCAGACTTTCATGCACATTAAATCGTTAATTACTTATTTTCAAGTAATGCTGTTAGGCATGATACTTGTTCGCTCAATACGGTAACTTGCCTTTCTAGATCTGCTACTCTTTGCTCCAGACGAGGCTGATTTTCAGATGAACTATCGTCTATATCGACAATGTTAGTATCAGCTAATTGATTTTCATGGGTATCAGAAAGTAAATGAACATAGCGAGAATCACGTTTGCCAGGCTCTCGCGCTAGCTTTTTGACTAATATCTTACTGTTTAAATTTTGCAATTGATGCAAAGTCGTTTCAACTTCACTGACATCGGTAAAGTCAGCTAAACGATTGGTACGAGTTCTTAACTCTCCCGGGGTTTGCGGCCCTCTTAGTAATAACACACAAATAATGGCTTTTTGCTGGCGTGTAAATTTTAAATGACCAAACTCAGTATCACAAAAACGATGAAAATATTTATTTACCCTTACCGAAGCTTTTCTATCTACCATTAATTGATTCATTTCTACTAATTCATCGACTAAGTTTTGCACATCACTTTCAGAAAAATTCGTTACCGGCTCACGGTTACTTTTTTGATTACAGCCTAGGGTAATACCATTTAATGAGAGTGGATATTGCTCAGGTGTTGTGATTTCTTTCTCAAGCATTACACCAATAATGCGGCATTGGTTGGCGGATAGTGTGATCATTTTTAAAGTTTCCTGACAAAAGTCTTTGCTGATGTTATACCAAGCTATGTCTATATTTACTATGTTAAGTTGTCTTTTCAGCCATAAAAAAAGCCATAGTTTGCTATGGCTTTTAAAAGAATCAAACCTACTTAATACCTATTCGATATTCGCGATCTGCTCACGCATTTGCTCGATAAGTACTTTTAGTTCGACAGCTGCATTGGTGATATCAACATTAATCGATTTAGATCCTAAGGTATTCGCTTCACGATTAAATTCTTGCATCATAAAATCTAGGCGACGACCTTGTGCACCACCTTTTGTTAGGATGCTTCTTGTCTCTTTTACATGGCTAAATAGGCGATCAATTTCTTCGTCAACATCCATTTTTTGCGCAAGTAACACTAGCTCTTGTTCAACTCGGCTTGAATCAAGCTCAATTTTGGCGTCGGTGAATTTATCGGTGATCCGCTTACGCTGCCATGCAATGATTTCAGGCATAAATGCTTTTACTTTGTCTGACTGCTCAACAATACCTTCAAGGCGTTGTTCAATTAATACTTTTAAGTTTTCTCCCTCACTTGCCCGAGCATCAATAAAGTCTTTTAGCGCTTGTTCAAATCCTTCCAAAATTTCTTTTTGAATGTTGGTCATATCGGCTTCTTCAGCTTCCATGACACCAGGCCAGCGCATAATTTCTAAAGGATTTAATTGACTATTAAGTGTTTGTTCGTTTATCCAACCTGCGTGCTGTAAAAGTTGTTCAGCTAAGCCTTTATTAAGTGATAAATTGTTTTTTGCTGATGGGTTAGCATTGAAACGCAAGCTGCACTCTACTTTGCCACGATTTAATTGTTTACGAAATCGCTCGCGCAATGCCGGTTCAATGCTACGAAATTGTTCTGGTAAACGGAAGTAAGTTTCCAAAAATCGTTGATTTACAGATCGAATTTCCCAAACTGCATTACCCCAATCACCTTTCACTTCAAAGCGAGAAAAAGCCGTCATACTATGGATCATATTGTTATCCGTTTACTGAATCTAAAAATTAAGGTAATTATGCCAAACGCGTAATCAGGTAGCTACTATATTTTATACGCTTAAAGAATGAATTTTTATTTATACTAGGGTTAATCTAATTTCCATTTTTCTTTAATTTTTGCAAGTTGACCTGTGGTTACTAGTTGTTGAAATGCCGTTTGGTATTTTTTTATCAATGTTGGTGACGTATTAAGACTAAAAGCAATACTGAGTTTGTTATTTAAAGCGGCTACTTCGTTTAACCTTTGTAACTCATTAAAATCATAGCCCAGATTTTTAGCTCTGGTTTCTATGGTGATTTGTGTGGCAAGTATTAGGTCAACTCTATCAATAAATAACATATTCATGGTTTGTCGCTCGTTAGCAAGTTGGTAAATATTGGAGAAGTCTTGAGCGATTAAATATTGTGCTGAATTAGAATTTCTAGAAACAGCGATCTTACGGTTTTTTAATGCGGAGACTTTATAGTTAGTTTTAGGGTAATGTTTTTTTAATCCCCAAAAATATAAGCGCTCTTCTTTAAGGGCACCGATCCAATGAAATTTTTTATTTCTAAGCTTTGTATGTGCAATAGAGTAAATTAAAACATTAGGGTTATGAAGTGCAACGTCGTATGCCCTTGCCCAAGGCATTACCTGAATCTTAGGATGGTCTTCAGTTATTTTAAATAAAGCTTCAACGACATCGGTAGAAAAACCACCTAAGCTACCATCCGGGTTTTTAATTTGATAAGGCTCTAGAAGCTCGGTAACAACTTCAATGACTTCAGCTTTGCCATTAAACGGTACCAATAAAAGGAAAAAAGTTATTATTAAAATGGTGAGATAATTGTTAAATAATTTGATCATATATATTTTAAGTATCCGTAATATACTCGGTAGCAATACTATTTATAAACCTTAACCAAGATTTTTATTTTTATTAATATAGCTCATTTTATTTGAATGGGTGGTTATATTATTAAATTTAGGCATAAAAAAAAGCAGCCTAAGCTGCTTTTTAAAATAAACGCTAGATATAGGTTAACTTAGCACAAAGTCTAAAATACCTATTGCTGCTTTGCGGCCCTGATCAACAGCTGTAACAACAAGGTCTGAACCTAGCACCATATCACCACCGGCAAAAATATTTTGTTTAGTGGTTTGTAAAGCAAATTCGCTATTATCAGCGGCTAACACCAGTCCACGTTTATCTATTTCAACACCGGCATCTTTCATCCATTGTGGTGGACTAGGTAAGAAACCAAAAGCAATAACGACGGCGTCAGCTTCCATAATAAACTCACTACCCGCTATCGGTTCAGGGCTTCTTCTGCCTTTCGCATCCGCAGCGCCTAGTTGAGTTTTTACAAATTTAACACCACAGGCATTACCTTCTTTATCAACAGCAATATCAAGAGGTTGTATGTTAAATTGAAAGTTAACACCTTCTTCTTTAGCATTTTGAACCTCACGTGGTGAACCCGGCATATTGGCTTCGTCACGACGATAAGCACAGGTTACTTCGGTAGCACTTTGACGAATTGAGGTACGTACACAATCCATTGCCGTATCACCACCACCGAGTACAATGACTTTCTTATTTTCAAAACTAATAAAAGGTTTAGCATTTTCAGTAATTTTCATTAAGTTTTGTGTATTACCGATTAAGAAATCGAGTGCGGTATAAACACCAGCAGCGCCTTCGTGTTCAAAGCCACCTGTCATATCTGTGTAGGTACCGAGCGCTAAAAATACCGCGTCGTACTCTTCACTTAATGAATCAATGGTAATATCAACACCGACATTGACATTTAATCTAAATTCAATGCCCATGCCTTCAAAGATTTCACGACGCGTTTGAATAACATCTTTTTCTAGTTTGAATGATGGAATACCAAAAGTGAGCAAGCCACCTATTTGAGCATGTTTGTCGTAAACAACAGCGTCGATACCATTACGTGTTAGTACGTCAGCACAAGATAAACCTGCAGGGCCAGCACCAATAACAGCAACACGTTTGTTCACTTTTACTACGTCTGATAAGTCAGGTTTCCACCCTTGTGCAAAGGCAGTGTCGGTAATATATTTTTCGATATTACCAATAGTAACCGCACCAAAATCTTCGTTTAATGTACAGGCAGACTCACAGAGTCTATCTTGTGGACAAACACGGCCACACATTTCTGGTAAGCTATTTGTTTGATGACATAAGTCAGCAGCTTCAAAAATCTTACCTTCGGTAACCAACTCTAACCATTGTGGAATATAATTGTGAACAGGGCATTGCCACTCACAATAAGGATTACCACAATCTAAACAACGATCTGCTTGGCCAGCACTTTGGTCAGTACTCAATGGCTGATAGATTTCAACAAAATTTATTTTACGTTGTTCAATCGCTTTTTTAGGCGGATCGATGCGTTTAACATCGATAAACTGATAAACATTTTTACTCATACTGTTTTCCCTTAATTCGCATTCTCGACACGACTACTGTGCTTGAACGCGAAGTTCAGCAGATGAACGACTACGATGACCTAATAAGGTTTTAACATCGGTTGCCGTAGGTTTAACTAATTTAAATCGTGGTGCGTAAGCATCAAAGTCAGCTAATATTTCTTGAGCGCGTGCACTACCTGTTTCATCAAAATGTTGGTTAATAATACCGCGTAAATGTTCTTGATGAATAGTCAGATCACTTATTGGTAATAATTCGATAGATTCGCTATTTAAGCGGACATCTAAATCACCTGATTCATCAAACACATAAGCAAAACCACCTGTCATACCGGCACCAAAGTTTACACCAACTTGCCCAAGAATGGTCACTATGCCACCCGTCATGTATTCACAAGCATGATCACCAGTGCCTTCAATTACAGCATGAGCACCCGAGTTACGCACCGCAAAGCGCTCACCCGCACGGCCACAGCCATAAAGTCTGCCACCGGTTGCGCCATATAAACAAGTATTACCCATAATCATGGTTTTATGACTTAAATACTCAACACCTTTAGGTGGCTTGATGGTTAGCTTACCGCCAGTCATTCCTTTACCAACGTAATCATTGGCATCACCGGTCAGGGTCATTTCTAAGCCACCGGCATTCCAAACACCAAAACTTTGGCCAGCTGTGCCATTAAGATAAATTTTAATAGGAGATGACGCCATCCCTTGGTCACCATGATGACGAGCAATTTCACCCGATAATGATGCACCGACAGAACGATCAGTGTTTTGTATAGAAAAACGGAACTCACCGCCTGCGCTGTGTGAAACAGCATCAGTACAAGCCGCCAATATTTCTTTATTTAATACGCCTTTGTCAAAGGGCTCATTTCCTTCTGTTTGATAAAGAGCCGTATCAGCACCTGCTACAACAGGCGCAATAATAGGTGATAAATCTAATTTTTGCTGCTTAGCTGTTAAACCTGTCAATTGAACGAGTAGGTCGGTTCGACCAATTATCGCTGTTAAGCTTTCGACCCCTAAACGGGCTAAAATTTCACGTACCTCTTGGGCAATAAACTTAAAGTAGTTCATTACTTGCTCAGGTAAACCTTTAAAGAATTTTTCACGTAAAACATCGTCTTGTGTTGCAACACCTGTAGCACAATTATTTAAATGACAGATACGTAAGAATTTACAGCCCAGAGTGACCATAGGCGCGGTACCAAAACCAAAGCTTTCTGCGCCTAAAATTGCCGCTTTAACAATATCGATACCAGTTTTTAATCCGCCGTCAACTTGTAAACGTACTTTATGACGCAAACCGTTAGTCACTAATGACTGGTGTGCTTCGGCTAAACCTAACTCCCATGGACAACCGGCATACTTAACCGAACTCAATGGACTAGCTGCAGTACCGCCGTCGTAACCTGAAATGGTAATAAAATCGGCGTAAGCTTTAGCAACACCAGAAGCAATAGTGCCAACACCAGGTCCTGAAACCAGTTTTACTGAAATAACCGCTTTAGGGTTAACTTGTTTTAAATCGAAAATAAGCTGAGCTAAATCTTCAATTGAATAAATATCATGATGTGGTGGTGGAGAAATCAAGGTCACACCGGGTACTGAAAAGCGCAACTTAGCAATTAACGGTGAAACCTTATCACCGGGTAATTGACCACCTTCGCCGGGTTTTGCACCTTGAGCGACTTTTATTTGTAGTACATCGGCATTAACTAAGTAATGCGGTGTCACCCCAAATCGGCCAGAAGCAATTTGTTTGATACGTGAATTTTTTACGGTACCAAAGCGGCGTTCGTCTTCACCCCCTTCACCTGAATTTGAATAACCGCCTAAACGATTCATGGCAATTGCCAATGCTTCATGAGCTTCAGGGCTTAATGCACCAATAGACATAGCGGCACTATCAAAGCGTTTAAACATTTCAGTATCAGGTTCTACTTTGCTAATATCTATGGCTTGGGTATCTTCTTTAAAGCCCAATAAATCACGTAACGTTGCCACTGGGCGATTATTTACTTGATCGGCAAACAGGCGGTAATCTGCATAATCGCCAGATTGAACTGCTTTTTGTAAGTAAGTTACGACATCAGGGTTATAAGCGTGGTATTCACCGCCGTGTACATACTTAAGTAAGCCGCCGTGATTGACTTTTTGATGAGCTAAAAAGGCTTTACGAGCAAGATTAATATTGTCTTGTTCTATGTCTGAAAAATCAGCGCCTTGAATACGACTTGGTAAATCAGGGAAGCATATTTGCATGATATTTTGATGCAAACCAATCACTTCAAACAAACCTGCACAACGGTAGCTGGCGATTGTTGAAATACCCATCTTAGATAATATTTTCAACAAGCCTTTATTAATGCCATCACGATAGTTCATTACAGCTTGACGCGCCGTTAACTCAATTTGTCCTTGTTCAACTAATTGCTCAATTGTCTCAAAAGCAAGGTAAGGATAAACAGCGGTAGCGCCTAAACCTAGTAACACAGCAAAGTGATGTGAATCTCTTGCCGATGCCGTTTCAACAATTATATTTGAGTCACAACGTAATTGTGTTTCAACTAAGCGTTGTTGCACTGCGCCTACTGCCATCGCTGCAGGTATAGGTAAAAACCCTTTATCAATTTGACGGTCTGAAAGTATTAAAATAACGGTGTTTTTATCACGAACTAATGTCTCGGCTTCATCACATAAACGAATAATCGCCGCTTCTAAACCTTCTTCTGTGCGGTAATTTAAGTTCAGTGTGTCGCTGCGGTAATGCTCAGGGGCAAGTTCACGTAGCTGCTTTAATCCGGTATACATTAAGATAGGTGTTGCAAACAAAATTCTGTCGGCATGGCCTGTTGTTTCGTTAAAAACATTATGTTCACGACCAATGCAGGTACCCAGCGACATAACATAGCGTTCACGTAATGGATCTATGGGGGGATTTGTTACCTGAGCAAATTGCTGGCGGAAATAATCATAAATTGTACGAGGTTGGCTTGAAAGTACTGCCATAGGGGTGTCATCACCCATAGAACCCGTTGCTTCCATGCCGTTTTCAGCCAATGTTTTCACAATTTGATGAATTTCTTCGTAACTGTAATTAAACATTTTATGGTATTGCGATAGGCCTTTATCATCAAAAATACGTTTACCAATAAGTTCGGCATCGAGTTGATGAAAGGGCACTAAACGGCGGATGTTTTTATCCAACCATTCACGGTAAGGGTGGCGAACTTTTAGTTCTTCATCAATATCGGTAGAAGTGAATATTTTGCCGGTGTAAGTATCAATGGCAAGCATTTCACCTGGGCCAACACGACCTTTTTCGACCACTTCATCTTCACCGTAATCCCAAATACCTACTTCAGAGGCAAGGGTGATAAAGCCATCACGAGTAATAACATAACGAGCAGGACGTAAGCCGTTTCTGTCTAAATTACAGGCAACATGGCGACCATTGGTAACTACAACGCCGGCTGGGCCGTCCCATGGTTCCATATGCATAGAATTAAATTCGTAAAACGCTTTTAAGTCTTCATCCATTAACGGACTATTTTGCCAAGCAGGTGGCATTAACAAACGCATACCTCGGTATAAATCCATACCGCCAGCAAGGAATAATTCAAGCATGTTATCTAGTGATGATGAGTCAGAACCACTTTCATTAACAAAAGGCGCAGCATCTTGAAGATCGGGTAATAAAGGTGATTTAAAGATGTGGGTACGGGCACGACTCCACTGTCGGTTACCTTTAATTGTATTAATTTCACCGTTATGAGCCAAATAACGAAAAGGCTGTGCTAAATGCCATTGTGGAGAAGTATTGGTTGAAAAACGTTGATGAAAAACACAAATGGCCGTTTGCATGCGAATATCAGCAAGGTCTAAATAAAAGTTAGGTAAGTCTACCGGCATCATTAAGCCTTTATAGATAGTTACCAAGCACGACAAACTTGCCACATAAAAAACGCTATCTTCAATGCGTTTTTCTGCACGACGACGTGCCATAAATAAGCGGCGTTCTAAATCTCTATTTCTCCAGCCCGGAGGAGCATCAACAAAAACTTGCTCTATTTGCGGCATGTTATTGACAGCGGTCTCACCTAGCATAGAAGTATCAGTAGGCACTATGCGCCAGCCAATAAGTGTTAGGGTTTCACGCGCTAACTCTTCTTCAAGAATCTTTTTACTTAAAGCGGCTTGAATAGGGTCAGGATTGAGGAAAATCATACCTACAGCGTATTTTTTGCCAAGCTTCCAGTTGTTTTCTTCGGCAATAGCTCGAAAGAAGGTATCAGGTTTTTGCATCAACAAGCCACAACCGTCACCTGTTTTACCATCAGCAGCAATACCGCCACGATGTTGCATGCGATCAAGGGCATGAATTGCCGTTTTTACTAGTTTATGACTTGCTTCACCTTGTTGGTGAGCAATTAAGCCGAATCCGCAGTTGTCTTTTTGAACGCTGTGATCGTAAAGCATGATGTTATTTTCTCCTCAGGAAATAACCACTTGAGCACAGAGAACATGTTAAAGGAATAAAGTTATACAAATAATGCATAAATACTCTGTTTTCACTCAGGTGGAACCCTTCACATTAAACACTTATCGATAAAAGGTCAATCAAAATAGAGTATTTGCTCGTAGTTTTTGTACATTAGTGTAACTATATGTTTTTATTGGTTATTGCTTGTCTAGGTTGGTTTTGTTGATTTTATCGCCTGTTTTTTAAGCTGTTATCAATAGCTTTTAGCGAGTTGAGAATGATTTTTGTTTACTTTGTTGTAATTTTATTACATTTTTATTTTTATGACGAGATATGCTGAGATATGTTGATTTTAGCTGTTATTCATCTTTTATTCATTGATGTATGGATAAGATGGTGTAGAAGACGCTGAAAATTCATCAATAAAAAAGCCAGTAATTACTGGCTTTAATACTAACTTATTTTTTGTACTTGAATATCAATAGATTAGGGTTGGTAGCCACCCTCAATGCCTTTAGTCGTAATACTTACCGCATCGTGGGCATGTAAAGATTCAAGGTGGTTGATACGTAGCCAAAAGTCGTCATATCCAGCGGTATTATTCATTGCGTGTTGTAAACGACGAGCGGCGTCTTCACAAAACATTAAGTTTTGACCATTCAGTAGCGCAAATTCTTGTTCATCTTCTCTTTTTACTGCGGCTTGAACGGGTGTCTTTAAACAGCCTTCAATAATATCGACTAATGCAGTAATAGGGAATTCACTAATGTTGGCATTTAACTTTACTTTTAATTCAGCAACTGAGCGTTGACTATGAGGTGTAGCAACAATACCTTCAGTTGTACCCAGCCACTCATGAATTGAGTCTAAATCGGCTTCTTGGCCATTAAACTTCTCTTTAAAAGCTTTTTGGATTAACTGTCGAGCAAGGGCAGCAGAACAAGGACAAGTTGATGAATATCTAACATCAACTGCTAGCTCTATATCGAGTTTACCTTTATTTAAACGACCGGTTAATGTTACTGGGTATGCTTTCCAGCCTTGCTTACCACTGATTAATGATTTTCTTCTTAAGTGATAGTCGAAGCGGAACTGCACTTTAGCATTATCGCTAAGATCGTGGTGACTACTGATAAAACCACTGAGTAAAGTGACCAAGCTTTGAAAGTCTAAAGTATTACTGGTTGAAAGTTCATCAAGCAGTAAATACAAGCGAGACATATGAATGCCTTTTGCTTGTGGTTCTTTTAAGTTTACAAACGCGTCAATAAAAGTAGAAACCATTCGCTCATTCTCACCTTGCGAAGCAACCATCATCGGCATTTCTATATTACTCATTCCAACCCAATCTAGGGTACCTTCGGTTTGAGCTGTGGTGTGGTTGGCGATATCAGGCATTAATGTGGACATTTCTACTCCAGTATTTCTAACACGCTATGTAAAGGGCTTTTTGAAACTTCAGTACATAACAAACTTATTAAGGGCGCGTATTCTAACGTATATTTCCTTGTAGATATAGCGACAGTTCTTTTTTAAGTTACTGAGCAAGATAACTTATTGAAACGCTCTGTATTCATATGGTTTTATGCTTTTCAAATGACTTTGAAGTAATCTAGATGAAAGGCATTTGTTTAATGACATCGGCGTTGATATTGTTACAATGAAGAAAATTACGCCACGATAATTATAATTTAAGGTAGGTTTTGTGAATTATACCGAACAGTTAGATGTTAATTTATTAGATGGATACTTGGATAGCTTAGGACAAGATATTGTGCAACAGATGTTGGACTTATATATTGAGCAATCAAAGACCTATATTGAAGACATTATCGATTCGATTGCACAAGAGTCACAAGTATTATGGCAAGAACGTTGCCATAAAATGAAAGGTGCAACTGGCAGTGTTGGTTTGTTAACCGCTCATGCTAAGTTGGTGGCAATTGAAAAATTACCCGAGCAATGGCCAGAAAAATCAGCCTTTATCTCTGAGTTGAATGAGATAAATAAAAATGCCGTTACTGCTTTTAAAGTATGGTTAGACTCAAAATAATCATGATTTAAGACAATTAAAAAAGGGGAAGCAATTATTGCTTCCCCTTTTTTAATTATTTATTGTTAAAGCGCGCTTAATCTACAGAGCCAATAAAACGATATCCTTCACCGTGAATGGTATTAATTAATTCAGCAGCGTCAGGTACCGATTCAAAATGTTTGCGTAAACGCCTAATCGTTACATCAACGGTACGGTCATTTGAGCGAAGGTCACGCCCGGTCATTTCTTTAATCAATTGCTGGCGAGTAACAATTTGGCCCGTGTTTTCAATTAATAAACGTAGAGCGCGATATTCGCCGCGAGGTATAGATAAAACTTGCCCGTCAGGTGCGGTCATTTTTCTTGAATTACCATCGAGTGACCATTTATTGAAAGTGATCACTGCTTTTTCAATTTCATTCTTTGTCTGACCAATTCGGTTAAGAATGTTTCGAGCTCGAATTGTTAATTCACGTGGGTTAAATGGTTTTGTTAAATAGTCATCAGCACCAATTTCTAAACCAAGTATCTTATCTATATCACTATCACGACCGGTAAGAAATATTAACCCTAGCTCGTTGTTGCTGGTTAATTCTCTTGCCAATAATAAGCCATTTTTACCCGGAAGGTTAATATCCATGATGACTAAATTAATGGTGTTTTTTTGTAATTGAGTATCCATGCTCTCACCGTCTGTAGCCTCTGATACTTGATAGCCTTCTGCTTCAAACAAGTTACGTAGGTTAAAGCGTGTAACATCTTCGTCTTCTACGATAAGTATGTGAGGTTTTTGCATGTTTTTTTTTCCATTCTTTATGTATTTAGCAATAATGTTTACGGTATGTTAGTTATAGCTGAAAATTATATTAACGCTATGTTACTAATGCTTATTTTGTTAATTATTTATACAATTATTAGTATGGTATAGAACCACTAACTAAAAAACAATCAAGTTTGTTAGTTTCTTCTTATTCAACAAATATTTATCAGCACAGCTTTAATCTTCTTTAATGACTTGTGTTGGGATAATAATTTTGAAATTAACCCCTTTTTCAATTTCACTAATAAAGGATATTTTTCCACCTAGTGCTTGTGTGACTAAATTATACACCAGATGTAAGCCCAAGCCACTGCCACCCGAACCCCTTTTTGTGGTGGTGAAAGGCTCAAAAATTTTATTCATAATAGAAGGCTCAATACCCCTACCGTCGTCCTGATAGTCAATAGTAAGCATATCGCTAGAAATACTAGTCTGTATGGTAATTACACCATGGTCTCTGTCATCAAAGCCATGATTAATAGAATTTTGTATTAAATTAATAATTATTTGATTGATAGGACCGGGTTTGCTTTTTATGACGAGTTCGCTTGGACAGTCCACATTAATAATAAAAGGTAACTTTTTAATTTGTGGGGCTAACGTTAATAATATGTCGTCAAACAAATTTTTGATATTGAATGTTCTTGCTTCTTCACTTGATTGGTCAACGGCAACTTTTTTGAAACTGGCAATTAATTCTGCAGCGCGCTTCAAGTTACGGTAAATAATTGCGGTATTTTCTTCACCTTCAACAAGAAACTTTTTCAATTGACTTGATTTTAAGGTTTTATCATCAAAAGCTTTTTTTATTTCTAATAAGCGATCCGATAATAATGTTGAAGCTGTAACGCCTAAACCTATCGGTGTATTTACTTCATGAGCGACACCGGCAACCATATCGCCTAACGAAGCCATTTTCTCACTTTCAACAAGTTGCCCTTGAAACTGATGCAATTTTTCTAATGTTGAAAGTAATTCATTATTGGAATCCTTCAAGGCTTGGGTACGTTTATTGACTTTATTTTCAAGATCTTTGTTTTGCTGATAAGTGAGTTGCTTGGCATCTGAGAGTTTAGCAAGTTGTGTTTCAGCTCTATTGAGTACAATGTTTATGTTGCGCGCTAGAATATCGAGCTCTTTAAAAGGCATTTGTTCAATGCGTAAATTGAACTGTTTATGTTTCGAAATATCTTGTACTTTATTTGCCATATCTGACATAGGAATGGTGATAAAGCGGTTGAGTATTATTGTTATTAAAAGCGTCACTAAAATAAGCATGAAAATAATGACGCTATAACGCAAGAACATGTTGTTTGTTATACGTTTAATATAGTCAGTACCAACTTGTATATAAACGTAGCCAACTTTTTTATCTTGCTGGGTAATGGGTACCATAAGCTCTATAATATAAGTACTTATCTTTACCGAAGATAACTCCATTATTCTATCTGTTTTTTCAAGTATAGGTGAGCTCATACTTTTATTATAGTTCGCAAAAAACACTATGCCTTCAGGCTCAGGGGATACTTTATAAATATGAACGTGGTTAATATAAGGGACAGATTTAAGCATGGATAAATAATGATCAGTTAACAGCATTTTATCATTAACAAGATTGGTGCTGCTGGCATTAGCGATAAGCTCGGCCCAATATTTTGTATTAGTCGCTGCGTCTTCTTTTGTATCTTCAATAAATGAATTAGCGATGATAAAAGAAGAAAGAGTAACAAACAATACAATGAAACCGATGATCATAATCATCAGTTTTTTCTTTAATGAGTGAATGCGTTTCATTTTTTCCATATATTTATAGTAACTTAAATTTTATATTGAGCAATTAAATTGAACAATGATAAAGAGAAAAGCCCTTTTGCTTAGCTAAAACTTGTGTTCTTCCAATCGCCTCTTCCATGATGGGTTGATAACGGAGAAAACTATTTGCCACCACAGTGACTTGTCCTTTCGGTTTTAAATGGGGTTTTATTTTTGAAAGGAATGTCTCTGTTGCTTGATAATTGGTTTTAAGGCCCTGATGAAAGGGTGGATTTGAAATAACGTAATCGTACTTACCTTTTAGATCTGACAAGCTATCTGATGGAAAAACGTGGCCAGTTAAATTATTTAATTTCAATGTTGCTTGCGCTGAATATAATGCTAAGGCACTGACATCAAGTAAGTGTAACTTAATCTCAGGAAAAACTTTACCCAAGTAACTGGCTATGACTCCGGCACCACAGCCAAAATCGAGTAGCTCGCCGGTAATTTTCTTTGGTAAATTTTCCAACAATACCTGAGTGCCAATGTCGAGGCCGTTTTGACTGAATACACCAGGCAAGGCAACCACATCTACACTTGTGTCTTTAATCATAAAAGAATATGGCTTTAGCCAGTTGTCTAAGATAAAAGACTCTTGCGTCGCAAGTATATTGCTTGCGAATAATAAGCAATGGCGAGCAGCATCAATTTTTGCACAATCGCCAAGCTGTTGTTCGGTCAACTTTGCTAATGACTTAATACCGCTTTTATTCTCACCGACAACCAAAACTAAACATTCATTTGCTATCGAGTCTTTTATCATCGCGAGCATAAAAGTTAACTCGGCCTTACTTTTAGGAAACTGAATAATCACTAAGTCGTGGGCAGTCTTACTTTGATAATAGACATTAAATACCGCAGTCATTTGAGTGAGGTCTAATCGTTTGGCTTGTAAATGTGATTGATAATTCGTGTTATAACATGTCATCACTGCTTGAGGGTGAAGTGCATGGTATTCTTCAAAAAAATCGTCAATAGGTAAGTTGATAAATAATGGCGCTTTTGCTTTTAGTAAATCGGGATTACGCAGCAATAATTGATTGATGTTATCTAACAAAGTTATTCTCAAATAATTGGGTTATGGCATTCATAAATATATAACTTATACCCTAAATTAATTAACGGTATTTTATACGCTTAACGAAAAGATATGTTTATAATAGCCGCTATTCTACGTGAATATTATTATCATGTCAGAAAGGCGAATAATAAATTTGCAAATCACCATATAAAATTCAGGGAGTGGGTTATTTTTACTAAATTTTTTACTTGGTTTAAAGTGAAACTAATACGCAGTGATAAGCGTGCATGGTTATTAAAATTTCGCTATTTTACCGTCCCTAACTGGTTTAGAAAAACACCTGTCGCTGAAGTTTACTTAGCACTTAATGACCCTTATAGCTTTATGCTGATTCAAGTGTTACCAGAGCTAGAGCAACGTTTCAATATTCAATTTAAATTGTTCTTAGTCTATGAAAGTGTTCCAGGGGTAACTATCGATCCCAAATTAATGCGCACTTGGGCAATAAAAGATGCCAACTTTATTGCTGATCAATATCAATTGAAAAAAATAACGCAACGACCGACTCAAGAATCACTCTTTACTGGTCAGCAAATGTGGCAGTTGCGACCTAAAACACTCGATAATGCTTGGCAACTCTTTCAACAGACTTGGTCGAATGATTTTGATTACTACTATCATGCTTCTACACCGGTAATAAATTATCAAATTAAAAATTTAATACGTTTAGTTAAACAAGGGCATTACTTACCTTCGTCTATTTTTATTGCGGGGCAATGGTTTGTTGGTATTGATAGGCTTGAACATCTAGAAAAACGTTTGGCTGACTTTGGTTTAGCAAAAGATGACAGTGTTGCAGTTTATCAAAAAAATAAATTAGTCTTTGCTGAGCAACAAGTGAAAGATAATGCAGCTGACATCGCTGACACGAAAATATTAGAAGCCTTTATTTCATTACGAAGCCCTTATTCTTACATTGGTTTATTACAAGCAGAAAAGTTAAGTCAGCATTATCAGATCCCTTTAAAGATAAAACCGTTATTACCTTTGATTATGCGGGGGTTAACCACGACAGAAAATAAAGAACGTTATGCTGTTTTTGATGCCAGTCGTGAAGCTAAAAAACTTAATATTCCTTTTACCGGTATTGCAGATCCTTTAGGGCAAGGTATTTTTAATGCTTTTCAAATTTTTTCGTATGCAGAACAACAAAATAAAGAACTCGATTTTATTAAGTCTGCGTTTAAGGCCATTTATGTTGACGGTTTAGACTTATCAAATAAATCGGTAATCGAATCTTTATGTCAGCAGCATAAAATCAATTATCTACAAGCGTTAGAATATAATAATGAACATGACTGGCAACAATGGTCTGATACCAACCAAAGTACTTTAGATGGCATGGGGTTATGGGGAGCGCCTTGTTTTCGATTTCAAAATGTTATTTGTTGGGGGCAAGACCGCTTGGCACAAATTGAACAAGCGATCATTGTTTCATAAGATATAATATATCCGTATTATCTTCATTTAGAGCACTATTGACTCAACATTAGAATAAATGTTCTAATGTTGTTGTCCTGAATTCAATAAAGTTTTGTTTTTTCAAACAAGCGAAACTTATGATAAAGGGCCAGAAGAGGAGCATTAACCAGGTAGTTATCATAAAGAGATCAAGCTCTAATGATTGGTAACGAGGGGGATTAATGCCGAGGTAAGTAATTTTTTGATAATTTACTTATCGGTTGTTTGGGTTGAATCCTAACAATTGTCACCAACTTGGTGGGGAGCTTCTGGCCTTTGTAAAGCCTAATGCTCTTCACATAAGTGATTGTTATCTTGGTTATTACAAACGCCTAAAAGTTCTCCGAACGAACAGAGTTCGAGAGAAATGAATCAAATAAAACTATCAAAAAAAATTAGCTTAACAGCTAACCCAACGCTTCATCATACTATTTTATGGACCGCATTAATTACGCCATTACTTGATGATGGTCAAATCGATTTTCCAAGCCTCAAACAATTAGCTATTAGTCAGTCTGACGCCGGTAATGGTATTGTCTTGCTAGGTAGTACAGGAGAGGGCCTGGCCTTAACATCGCAAGAGCAAGTTAAGATTGTTGAATTCGTTTGCCAATTATCACTAAGCGCACCTTTAATGGTTGCTGTTGGCGGTTATCAGTTAACCGAGCAAATTAATTGGATAACAGCTTGTAATAAATTACCTATTTCAGCCTACTTACTTGGTAGTCCCATTTACGCAAAGCCTGGTGTGATAGGTCAAACGCAATGGTTTAGTGCTTTACTTGATGCCGCCAACTTCCCCTGTATGTTATATAACGTCCCCTCTCGTAGCGGTGTTTCTATTGCTATTGAAACTTTACAGGCGGTGCAAAATCATCAGCATTGTTGGGCGTTAAAAGAAGCCAGTGGCGATTTAAATCAGGTACTCGCCTATCGCCAGTATTGTCCAGATATTGCCCTATATAGTGGTGAAGACGCCATGATGCCTTACTTAGCACAAGCAGGTGTAAAAGGGTTAGTTTCGGTTTGTAGTAATGTCTGGCCGGCAGCGACTCATCAATACGTCGAGCTATCACTAGCTGGTGAGACTCAAGGTTTATTTCCACTTTGGCAAAATGCGGTCGATGAGCTTTTTCAGGTGGCAAGTCCCATACCCGTAAAAGTATTAATGCACCAAAATAAAATGATCAACACTCCCTTTTTACGTGCGCCGTTAACCCATTTAGAACTTAACGACTGCAACTCGCTGTTAGCATCAGATAAATTAATTAATCAATGGCTTGAAACTCAAGCTAAGTGATCCCTTTAAGTATTAACATGAGAATTTAAAATGAATTGGCAAGAAACATTAACACAATTAGAAGCAGGTACTGTTCGTGCGGCAAATCAAGATAAAGCAGGAAATTGGCAGGCCAATGTAGCCGTAAAAGAAGCTATATTATCAGCATTTAAAGCGGGCGAAAACATTGCTTTTGATGGCATTTATAAGGGGTTTGTCGATAAACATAATTTACCTGCGCGTGAGTTTACCGCTGACGATAAAGTGCGATTAGTACCGGGTGGTTCTTCAGTTCGCCGTGGTGCGCATGTTGCTCCTGGTGTCATTATTATGCCACCCGCTTACATTAATGTTGGGGCTTTTGTTGATACAGGTACTATGATTGATAGCCATGCATTAATTGGCTCGTGCGCCCAAATAGGTAAAAATGTTCATGTTTCTGCCGCTGTTCAAATTGGTGGTGTTTTAGAACCGGTTGGTGCAAGCCCTGTTATTATCGAAGATGGTGCCTTTCTAAGTGCTGGTGTGGTCATTGTCGAAGGTATTGTTGTTAAAAAAGGGGCTGTTTTAGCGCCAGGTGTCTCACTTTCAGCGTCAGTGCCTGTTTACGATTGTGTGAATGAAGTGATGCTTGAAAAAGGTGCTGATATTCCTGAACGTGCTGTAGTGGTGCCAGGAACACGTCCGGTTTCAGGGGCGTGGGCGAAAACGCACGGTTTAAATATGGCTTGTGCATTAATCGTTAAATATCGCGATGAAAAAAGTAATGCCTCGTTAGAGCTCGAGTCTATTTTACGTTAAGCCCTCTAAGGTAAAGCAGGAATATCATGTCTGAGTTAGTAAATACTACCTATTGTTTTGATTCTCCTTCGGCGCTTGAATTAAGCGCTGAGTTAACAAAGCAACAACCTGAAAGTAGCCAGCAAGAAGGTTACTTTGTTTATCATCTTGATGCGCTTAAAGCCCATTTAGCCGAACTACAACGCCAAGACGTCATTAAGTTATGGTTTGCGGTAAAAGCGAACCCGTTATCTAACATCATTAAAACCTTAGACGATGCGGGTTTTAATTTTGATGTGGCGAGCAGTGGCGAATTAAATCAAGTCTTAAAGCAAGGTATTACACCCGAACGTATCTTAAATACCGGTCCGGCAAAATCAAAAGCACAAATAACGTCGTTCATTAAACAAGGGGTTAATATTTTTGTTGCTGAAAGTTTGAATCAATTAACTTGGTTAAATGAAGCAGCTATTGAGCATGATGTTAAGCCAAGAGTGCTGTTGCGGGTTCAGTTGCAATGGCCAGAGGGTGAAAAAAACCCTTTAGGGG
This sequence comes from Colwellia sp. BRX10-9, assembly GCF_014077405.1. NCBI lineage: Bacteria > Pseudomonadati > Pseudomonadota > Gammaproteobacteria > Alteromonadales > Colwelliaceae > Colwellia > Colwellia sp. BRX10-9. The sequence goes on from NZ_JACGVV010000007.1 coordinate 68,751, forward strand.
GAAATTGCCTAACACCATTTGGTTTGTCGATAGAGCAGTGGCAAAGCATTAAAGTCGTTAACTTTCCTGGTATTGAGTTGTGTGGTTTACATATTTTTCAATGGGGCAATATGCTCAGTAATGAAAAAATGTTCTCGCTGTGGTCACAAATGGTTGCACCATTAAAAGGTTTAGCTGATGACATAGGTATGCCATTAAAAATCTTAGATTTAGGTGGCGGTTTAGGTATTGATTATTTACAGCAAGGCAAAACACTTTCTTGGCAGAAAATTATTGCTGATCTGGCGATCATAAAGCAGCAGGCAGGTGCCGAAGAGTTATGGTTAGAATTGGGCCGTTTTGCGGTTGCTGAGTGTGGTTATTATGTGGTCCCGGTTGTTGATAGAAAAATGAATTATGGTCAAGAGCAGTTAGTCTTAGCCGCAGGTATTAATCATTTGTTAAGACCGGCGATAACAGAACAGCCTTTTCCGGTAAATTTACTACGAGAGTCTGCACGCGAAAAACAGTTGTTTGATATTCATGGTCCGCTATGTACCAGTATGGACAAATTGGGTAAGTTGCCTTTGCCTGATGACGTATCTGTTGGCGATCAACTGGTATTTGGCTATTGCGGTGCTTACGGTTTTACTGAAAGTATGCCGTTCTTTCTTTGTCACCATATCGCTGCTGAATACGTGTTTAGTCAAGGGACGTTGGTTGAAGTCAGAGCAGCACAACCAGCGGATTGGTATTTAAGATAGCGATAAATACTTCAGCTTAATGTTTAAGATAAAGTGAACAAAATGAATGAAATAAAAAAAGAAGTTATGCATGTTGGTGAAATGGCGAGCGGCGCAGCACTTACCGTTCCTGTTTATCGTATAAAAGGACGTACTGATGCACCCAGTGTTTATATTCAAGCGAATATGCATGGCGCTGAAGTGCAAGGTAATGCGGTTATTTTTCAACTATTAGAATTATTGAAAAACACAAAAATAAATGGCGATATTACCTTAGTACCTTATGCCAACCCTGTGGGTTGTAATCATAAAAATGGTGAATATACCCTTGGCAGATTTGATCCTATCACCGGAGTGAATTGGAATCGGATGTATCACTTTGATGAAAGCATCATCAAGCCGTTTGTTCGTGAATGTATTGGCAAAAAAAATCAAGTTATTGAAGCCAATTTTAAAAAGCTAATGATTGAAAGTATTGAAGAAAAACTTAACCATAATATTTATGGGCTAACGACCGGACAACGCATTGCTTATCAATTACAGCGCTTGGCTCATCAAGCTGACTACGTTTTAGACTTACATACTGGGCCTATTTCAAGTAAACATTTATACTGCCCTGAATATGCGCAAGAAAGCGCTCAGTACTTTGATATTCCACATACATTATTAATTCCTAATGACTTTGATGGTGCCTTAGATGAAGCAACATTCTGCCCTTGGTGGTCATTACAAGACGCTTTTGCTGAATTAGGTATCGAGTTTTCGATTAGTTCAGCGTCTATTAACAAAGAAAGCTTTACCGTTGAATTAGGCTCGCAAGAACAGATTGATCTTGATGTAGCCTTAGAAGATGCTAAAAGTATTATGAATTATTTACAGCATAAAAACGTCATCAACACCACTGAATACCGACCTAAAACGATGACACGTTATGGATGTTATTTAAAAAACTACAAAGCCTTTTATTCGCCAATGGGAGGGATGGTCGATTACTTGGCTGAATTTGGTCAACCATTAGCTGCAGGTGAACCGCTGGCGAGAATTTTACGCATGGATAATTATGGTGACGGCGATCCATTACACTATATTTCACTGGATAAAAAAGTCATTCCTATTTTACATTTTGCCTCGGCGAGTGTGAATCAAGGTACAGAATTATATAAAGTGTTTAGTGAGTATTTTGAGTTTTAATACTGTGTGAATTAGCCTTGATTTATAAATAAGGTATTGACAATACTACTGTTGCCAATACCTTTGAACTACTTGTTTGTTTGCTCTTTTTGGCGAGATTGTTCGATACTCGCGCTAAGTTCTTTGGCTAAAGATTTGACTTCGGGTATAAAATCTTGCATTAACTGTTGTGAAAGTATGATTGAGTCTTGAATAATTAAAGGCATTTTTTTCGTCATACTTCTGCCAATATCTGAACGATAAAATGTTATTAACCCTTGTATTTCTGCTTCGGTAAAATTGCGGCTGTAAATGTCTATCATTGGCTCTTTAAAGCTATGCCAATTCATTTTCTCATCAAGAAGGGCATTTACTTTATCCATATATTTATCAAAATGAACTTTCTCTTTGTTCGAAATATTCATTTTTTTCGACATACCTTCAAACATTAGCGTAACTTGACTTTGCATACTCTCTATCATTTTTGAAACTTCAGTTAATTCCATTAATTTTTCAATCGATGCCCTTGATGATAAGTCGTTAGCTTTACTAGTAAAACTAAGCATAAGTACCAATAGCAGCATGGTGATTCTTCTCATTATTATTCCTTTAATTTTTAATAGAGTGAGTATTGATCATAATACTTGTTGATTATATTGCAACATTTTCATTACATTTGTAGCAACAAAATGATGAGTCGTAGAGTGACTGAAAATCATCACTAGATTACCATCGACTTCTGATTATGGTTAAAATTGGAAGGTAATAAATTTGTTTAACGCATTTATGAAGCATAGGAATCAAATTAGTCATTAAATCGTCACTTAGTAAGCCATAAGCATATTTATTAAAGACAATTTTGTGGTATAAATAATGCTCTTAATAAATTCTAAACGATTAATAAAGGACTAATGGTGAATTTTAAACGGATGTTTTTCTACTATATTATACTCGTTGTTTTTTTGCCTCTTACTATACAAGCGGCTGAAAAAAAATGGGTTTATACCGTTGTAGAAGGCGATAGCTTATGGAGTATCAGCCAAGAATACCTTGAAGAAACAGCTTTTTATCAAAAACTTCAAAAACTTAATGGGATCACATATCCTAAAAAATTACAGCCCAATACCTTAATAGAAGTACCTATGTCGTGGATAAAAAGCTATCCAACCTATGCGACAATAACGGCTGTTTCGGGCAAAAGTACCTTTTTTAAACAAGGTGAAACGCAAGTCACTAAACTCGGCTCAATATTGAGCTTTGGTGATATATTAACTGTTGATGCTAATTCTAGTGTCAGCCTCACGCTTGTTGATGGCTCTGTGCTTACTCTTCTTGAAAAAAGTAAATTGTCTTTTGAGTCTTTAATAAGTTATGGCAAAACAGGAATGTCGGATACGCAACTAAAACTTCACCAAGGTAAAGTTGAAACACAGGCAAAAAAATCAAAGGGACCAGGGTCTCGTTTAGATATATCTACAGCCTCAGCCATAAGCTCAGTGCGAGGCACGGTTTATAGAGTTGCACATTCCTCGCAAGATCATAATTCACTTATTGAGGTATTAGAGGGCGAGGTCGAAGTTAACGCACAAATGCAAAGTGAATATATAGCGAAAGGGTTTGCCAGTAAAGTAGCGAAAGGACAGGTTCCTAGTAAACCGATAATGCTATTGAATGCCCCACGTTTTATCAGCACAAAAAACCGCTTTGAAGGTGAGGAGGTAAATTTTGACTGGGAAAATGTTAAGGATGCAATAGCATACAAAGTGCAAATTTCATCTAATAATACTTTTACAGATATTGTTTGGCAGCAACATCAACCTCAAACAGTTGCCACGCTCGCAAAAATCGTAGATGGCGATTACTTTATTAGAGTTAGTGCGCTTAGTCTTTCAAATATAGAAGGGTTCGCTCGAAGTACTTCATTTTCTGTTAATAATAAGCCATTACCTCCAGCCATTAGTGAAGTAGATAGCTTTTTTGATGCTGGTACTCGTGAACTTACTTGGGCTTATGCGAAAGAATTATCAGGCTCGCTTTTACAAATCGCCTCGGATAGTAATTTTGACAATGTTATTATTTTAACAAATTTGTCTGAAAGCTCATTTATTATTCCTAATACACTTCCTTTTGGGAAATACTATTGGCGGGTGGCTGGCGTTGATCATAAAGGTCGAGGACCTTTTTCGAAGGGCAATGATTTTTTATGGCAGGCATTATTATCTCCTGTGCAATGGAATTATCAGCATAAAACTGATCAGTTAGTCGTTGATTGGTCAGCACTTAAGGTCGATGAGTCAGTACAGATACAGGCTGCTGATGAGTCTGATTTTATGACTAATACCCAGGTTTTTGAATCGGTAGTAAAAACGCTTTCAATACCTATACCTAACGACAGAGATATCTATATACGTTCGCGTGTTATCAATAAAAAATTAAATGTTCATGGAGAGTGGAGCGACGTGAAGACTATCAGTAATAATGATGATAACGCGCTTATATCGTTTGCTTTTTTAGCGCTTTTTATTCTTTTGTAATGGGTCATGATTAGCATTATGTTTAGGCTACTATTTAAAGACAAAAATTTAATGGCAATGCTGCTCATTAGCTTCCTTTTCATATTTTTTTATACGCCAGAAAATGTGTTAAACACCTTGTTTTATGATGTTGTGCTTAAGCAAAAGGAAGTTAAAGAAAATCATGCTGTTATTATTGCTATCGATGATAAAAGTATTCAAACAATAGGCCGTTGGCCTTGGCCACGTAAAGTTCACGCTCAACTAGTCGATAAATTAGCGTCTGCAAAACCTGTCGCTATTGGTTTTGATATCTTATTTGTCGATCCGGACCTAGCCGAGCCAACATCAGATGTCACATTTGCTAAAGCTATCGCCAATACGGCTAATATTGTTTTGCCTTTATCCCCTAATTTTGAAGAAAATGCTAGCGCTCATGAGCTTTTGCCATCGACGATTTTTTTAACAAACAAGGTAGTATTAGGTCACAATGATTTTGAATTAGACACTGATGGTGTTATGCGCAAAGTCTATTTATATGCCGGTTGGCAGCAGGCTAAATGGCCTAGTTTTGCATTATCTCTTGCTCAAATTATGCAGCCTAATAAATTTATTGCTCCCGATAAAGTTTCAAAAGGAAACTTTTGGACAAGACAAAAACCAATAAATATCGCTTTTAATAGCATAGATATCCCCACTTTATCTTATAGCGATGTGCTCAGTGGTGATGTTGACAACACTATATTTAACCATAAAGTTATATTGATTGGAGTTACCGCATCAGGACTTGGAGAGCGCTTTACTACACCGACATCTATGTCTCACCAACGACTTTCTGGTGTTGAAATTAATGGACATATTGTTAATGCTCTACTCTCAGATGCAACGATTACTTTAATACCAAACCTTGGTCAGTATGCTTTTGCAGCGATAATCGTTTTACTCGCGATTCTCTGTTTATCTTTATTGAACTCTGCTTTTGTCTTAATAAGTCTAGCCGGACTAATTATTGCTACCTTTGTTATCGCAACAGGGAGCTTGCTCGTCTATAACCTATGGCTAGATCCGCTGTTGCCCATTGGCTTACTTTTGTTAATTATTTTGTATTTATTGTTTTTTAAAGTGAAATTTTATAAAAATAATTTGCTACAACTCAATCAAAAAATATATACGGATAATGCAACACAACTACCTAACGCTGAAAAAGTAAATTTAATTATAAATGAGCTGATTTTATCAGCACAGCTTGAAAAGAAGCCTTTCCCGGTCATTATTATCAATATAGGTAAATTTAACGCAGTAAATGATCTGGTTGGCTTTAGTGAAGGCAATAACTTATTAAAACTAATCACCAAACGAATACAGTACTTTATTGATGAGCAGCAGGTGATAGCTCGACACACAGGAACAGAATTTATTGTTACTGGGTTAGGTCGTCATAAAGAAGACGATATTAAGCTTATGTGTAATAACATTAATGTTAATTTATCTAAAATATTATCTATTAAAAATGAATCGTTTACTTTGCCGATCAGTATTGGTGTTAGTACTTACCCACACGATGGCTTATCCGCAGAAACCCTGATTAATTGTGCAACTTCAGCAATGCAAAGGGCTAAAGAAAGATCTGGCAGAGGCGTTTGCTTTTATCATAAACACATTAATCAAGAAACTTTAGAGCGACATCATTTTGAAAATGACTTAGCACACGCGTTAGAGAAAAACGAAATTGAAGTTTATTATCAACCACAAGTTAATGCTCAAACAAGTGAGATAGTTGGTGTAGAGGCCCTTGCTCGTTGGCTTCACCCCGTAAAAGGTTATATACCGCCAACTGAATTTATACCCATTGCCGAATCAACAGGGCTGATTAATGAAATAGGAGAGTGGATATTAAGAACGGCCTGTCAGCAAATTAAAATATGTCAATTAACCTATGGTATACCAATAAAGTTGGGCGTTAATGTCTCTGCGATTCAATTTAATGAGGAGTTATTAATAAAAAACATTGAAAAAATTCTTAATGATACTGGCTTTAATGCGCAGTATTTAGAATTAGAATTAACGGAGAGCTGTCTCATCGACAATATGGGGAATACCGAAAATATATTGTCTCAATTAAAAAAATTGAATATTAACTTGTCGATTGATGATTTTGGTACCGGTTATTCGTCTTTAAGTTACTTAAAAAGCTTTCCTATTGATCGCATTAAAATCGATCGCTCATTCATTAAAGATATTAATGACAGTGATGATGCAAATAAAATTGTTTTAGCGATTATATCTATGGCTCAGAGTTTAAATATGTCGACTATTGCAGAAGGTATAGAATTAATAGAACAGCAAAAATTCTTGCAAAAACATCATTGTGATGAGCTACAAGGCTATTTATTTAGTAAGCCTTTATCTTATAAAGATCTTGAATCATTACTTAAAAAAGGTAGGTTTTTGTAACTTTATTTGCTGTGGTTTTACTATTTATTATCACATTATTTGTTGTATAACACCGCTAATGCTTATATTTTTTTTAGCAAGGCTTACCTATATTAAGGCCTCTTAACATTCATTAAGAGGCCTTATTTTTTATCAGATAATTTTTTTATTTTAACCGCTACAGCTTCAAGTGTGTATTGAAGTAATTAGTCATCATGGTTTTAATGTGTAACGTTGTGCCACTGCCTTCGTACAAGCCATGGCTTCGATTCGGGTAAGACATGAAGTCAAACTGACGGTTGTGCTTAACTAATTCATTAATTAGGCGTTCAGAGCCTTGGTAATGAACATTATCGTCGCCTGTGCCATGAATAAGCAGTAACTTACCTTGCAAGTTTTTAGCATGGGTAATAGGTGAACCTTGCTTGTAACCTTCGGCAAAGTCAGCTAATAAACCCGAATAGCGTTCTTGGTAAATAGAATCGTATAAACGTTGATCAGGCACAGGTGCTAAAGAAATACCTACATGATATTGCTCAGGGTAACGGAACATCATATTTAAGGTCATCGAACCACCGCCAGAATGCCCCCAAATAGCAACATGGTCAGTATCAATATAGTCCCAACGATTTGCCATTGCTGTTAATGCATCAGATTGGTCACGTGAAGAAAGTACACCGACTGCGCCGTAAATTGATTTGCGCCACTCTCTGCCTTTTGGTGTGCGTGTACCGCGATTATCAATAGAGGCTATTATGTAACCCTGTTCAGTTAACATTTGATCCCACATAGTTGCACTGCCACGCCAGCTATCAGTAACCGTTTGTCCCCAAGACTCTCCATAAACATAAAAAATGATAGGATATTTTTTCTTAGGATCAAAATCTGCAGGGCGAATAATATAACCGTCTAAAACGACACCATCTTGTGCTTTTACTTGAAAAAACTCATGATCTGTTTTTGGCAACTCAGCTAATTTATCGATTAATACCTTGTTGTCCATCATCATGTGTTTGGTTTGATGACCTTCAATTTTCACTAAACGTTTCTGTGTTGGTTGGCTAAATGTCGAGTGTGAATGAATCGCCCATTGCCCGTCTGCCGACATTTGGTAACTGTTAGTACCAGCAAATTCTTCAGGAGTGACCCGTTGATTACTTAAACTTCCATCAAGCTTGCTGCGATATAAGTAACGCTGTGCAACATTTTCAGGTGAAGCTATGTAGTACAACCAACCATTTTCTTCGTCGATGGTTTGAATGCTTATTACATCAAAGTCACCTTCCGTTAAGTTTAAAGCGGTTTTTCCGTCACGTGTTATGTTGAAAACATGGCGCCAACCACTGCGTTCACTAGTCCATAAAAAGCTGTTGCCTTGGTTTAACCAGCGAGCATCGTCAAAGAAATCAAGAAAGGTCTCTTCTTGCTCTGTCATCACAGTTGTGACATCACCGGTATTAGCGTTAGCTAAATAAAGAATATTAGTGTCTTGTTTGCGGTTGACATGCTGTACCAATATTTGTTGACTGTTACCTGACCAATTCATACGTGGAATATACATGTTGCGTGAGTTGTTGGGTAGATTGGCCCAGATAGTTTTTGTTGTCGCTAAATTTACTACGCCAACTTTTGGTAATGCATTTGTTTCACCCACTTTAGGGTAAGGGAATTTTGTGATGGTCGGGTAAAGTTCGTCAGTATTATTAATCATAATGAAGTCTTTACTACCACTGGTGTCTAACTGCCAGTAGGCAATTTTTTCACCGTCAGGGCTCCATCGAAAACCATCCTTAATGGTAAACTCTTCTTCGTAAACCCAGTCAAACAAACCATTGATTTTTCCATCGCCAGCGTCAAATGTTAATTGAGACACCTTATTATTTGCTAAGTTTTCTACATAAATATTGTCTGCAACCACGTAAGCGACTTTACTTGCATTAGGTGAAAATTTTGCAAACATTAATGAGCTTGCTAAGGGATTTTTGCCACCAAGTTGCATTAATTTATTGGTTTTTATATCTAATAACCAATAATCACCTCGACTGTTTGAACGCCATACTTTTTTACTATTAGTATAAATAAGCAATTTTTGACGGTCGTCTGACCAAGTGTAATTATCTATATCTAATGGCTTTTCAGTGCCTTTAGGTGTCAGTTGTTGTGCCGAAATCAATACCGAACGCTGTAAGGTTTCAGGGTTATAAACAACGATGTCACGACCTATGCTGACTTCTTTGCCTTTTTCATCTGTTTTTGTTTTTGCTGATTTTTCAACGATGGTGTAACCACTACCGTCGGCTAACCAACGTAGGCGAGAAATATAATCTGAGCTAAATTCACCCTCTTTGTAAATACGTTCAACGGTTAACGGCGTTGATTTTTTAAGGTTAATGTTAGTATTTGTGGTATTTTCTGTGGTGATGTTTTGACAAGCAGCTAATGATACTGCAATAGCAGTGGTCAATGCGGTTGAGCATAGCCAACGAGTTATTTTTATTTTAGGCATAATATTTCCTTAATTTGCGTACAATCACTTTAAATTGTATACAATTAATTGGCAATGCTGTTGGTCGACTATTTTGTCACTTTTACCGTATTTAAATGATCGCTTAGCGGTTGAAAAAAGTAAATTTGACCTCACCTATTGCACATCAAAAAACAAAAGGTTGAACCATGGATAACGCACTAGAAATTTCTGGCTTAAAAAAAGTTTATAAAGGTGGTTTTACTGCACTTAAAGGTATCGATCTTACGGTTAAACAAGGTGATTTTTTTGCTTTACTTGGTCCTAATGGCGCAGGTAAGTCGACAACCATAGGTATCATCACCTCTTTGGTTAATAAAACCGCAGGTAGTGTTAAGGTTTTTGGCCATGATATCGATAAAGAACTTGAACAAGCCAAGAGCTATTTAGGTCTAGTCCCACAAGAGTTTAACTTTAATCAATTCGAAACCTTGTTAACTATTTTAGTTAATCAAGCCGGTTACTATGGTGTTGAACGTTCTTTAGCATTTAAACGCGCTGAAAAGTACCTGAAAAAACTCGATTTATGGGACAAGCGTAACGATGCAGGTCGTATGCTTTCAGGAGGAATGAAACGTCGTCTGATGATTGCAAGAGCGCTAATGCATGAACCGCAGGTACTTATTCTTGATGAACCTACTGCTGGTGTTGATATTGAACTTCGTCGCTCAATGTGGATTTTCTTACGTGAATTAAACAAGCAGGGTATTACGATCATTTTAACGACCCATTATTTGGAAGAAGCTGAAATGCTTTGTCGAAATATTGCCATTATTGACTCAGGTGTGATCGTTGAAGATACTGATATGAAATCTTTGCTGTCAAAATTAGACCAAGAAACAATCGTCTTTGATATTGACTCCGTAACTAATGCGCCAGAGCTTGATGCCTTCACTTGTCGGTTGATTGACGACCACACCTTAGAAGTTGATGTGAAAAAGTCGCAACTTATTAATGATATTTTTAGCCAGCTTAACGGACAAAATATTAATGTTCGTAGTATGCGCAATAAAAGTAATCGCCTAGAAGAGTTATTCGTCAGTCTCGTGGGTAGTGGGCAAAAAGTTAAACAGGAGAATAAATAGTATGTCATCAAAAAGTAATTTTATTGCTCTGAAAAGCATCTTATATAAAGAAATAAATCGTTTTATGCGTATATGGGTACAAACATTGGTCCCTCCGGCTATTACCATTAGCTTATACTTTGTTATTTTTGGTGAACTTATTGGTTCGCGCATTGGACAAATGGGCGGGTTTGATTATATGTCGTTCATTGTGCCTGGCTTAATCATGATGAGTGTCATTACCAATTCATACTCCAATGTCGCCTCGTCATTTTTTAGTGCTAAATGGCAACGCAATGTTGAAGAAATGCTGGTTGCACCGGTACCAAATTGGGTGATTGTTGCCGGTTATGTCGGTGGCGGTATGGCACGTGGTATGTTGGTGGGTACGATAGTGACTTTAGTCTCTTTATTGTTTGTTGATATTCAAATTCATAATATTTGGGTGATTATTGCCACGGTTAGTTTAACGTCAGCCACGTTTGCCTTAGGCGGTTTGATTAACGCTATTTTCGCTGGTAGTTTCGATGATATATCCATTATACCAACGTTTATTTTAACGCCATTAACGTATCTTGGTGGTGTCTTTTATTCGATCAGTTTACTCCCTGACTTTTGGCAAGGTGTTTCACAATTAAATCCTATCGTTTATATGGTCAATGCTTTTAGGTACGGATTTTTAGGCATCAGTGATGTGAGTCTAACATTAGCATTCTCTGTATTAGGGGCATTTATTATTACCTTATATGCGATTGCCATGACACTTATCACCAAAGGAATAGGGCTACGTAGCTAATGACTATCAATATCGATAAAGAGGATGTCAGCGTGACGGGTGATTCAAGAGTTATCATCACTAATCAACCTGGCATTCATGAAAAACTTGAAGAAATTGTTGAAAAACATTTACAGCACCGCTCACAAAAGCCTTTTCAAGCACATACCGAGCAAGCGTTTGCCGAAATGGATGCTTTAGTGAAAGCCCATCAAGGGGATATTATTTTAGACTCGTGCTGTGGTGTTGGGCAAAGTACACGTATTCTAGCCAAACAAAATCCGCAGGCTTTAGTGATTGGTGTAGATAAGTCAGCGCATCGCATTAATCGTAATGTTGATGAACTTCTCCATGACGATGGCTCTAAAATTGAGAATTTCCATTTAGTTAGAGCAAATTTGAATGATTTTTATCGTTTAGTTGACCAAGCGAATTGGCCAGTAAATAAACATTATATTTTGTATCCCAATCCTTGGCCTAAATCTAAACATATTCAAAGGCGTTGGCATGGTAGTGCGGTATTCCCACAAATTATTAATATTGGTGAACAAATTATTCTGCGCAGTAACTGGCGATTATACTTAGAAGAGTTTCAATTTGCTGCCGATGTAGCGGGTATTTTAGGTGATATTAGTGCGATTACTAATGAAGAGCCTTTAACGCCATTTGAAGCAAAATATAAAGCGAGTGGTCAACCTTGCTGGCAGTTATTGCTCAATCGTGAATATCTACCTTTTATTTAATTTTATTAACTATGCTGCTTAGCAAAATTGACAATAAGTTAGTGAAACTCGCTAATTTATTTAATGAGCAGTAAATAATGATTTGAAATTAAATTTGATTTTCATTAAAAATCAACTCTTTAACGTATATGGCTTAGATCTTGATTACTTTTTGATTAATGAGTAATAATACTCAATCAAAAAGGATATTGAAGATGAATAATTTAATTAAAAAGAATGTATTAATGATGGCGTTGAGTACTTTAGCACTTGTAGAATTAGCGCTAGTTTACGCAGCAACCATTATGTAGTGACTTTATTGCTGGACTTTTCTCTGGTAGATAAAAATAAAGTACAAGACATTTCAGTCATTTTTTATTAAAGTGCCGTTTTATGTTTACTTACCAACATGGTTACAGCGGCAAGGTATGACGACGAATAAGCGCACAGCAAAAGCGACTCAAGAGTCTTTACACAGTATTTTTACAATTCCGGAAGCACCTGATTCGACGTTGGGGCTGATCGAAAAAGAAATATCAGAAAATCTTGCTGGTTTTTTAGGTAATCATATTGCTGCTAAAGAACGTGCCTTAAGCGAAATTGAAAAAGATTTCGCTAGCTCGGCTATTCCCGAAGAACCTAGTTTTGTCTCTGATCATACTCGTCATATTTTAGATAAAGTTGTTGCACAATCAGTGCATACATCAAGCCCAAGTTTTATTGGTCATATGACTTCAGCTTTACCTTACTTTATTTTACCGCTTTCTAAATTGATGGTGGGTTTAAATCAGAATTTAGTCAAAATTGAAACATCAAAAGCATTTACCCCACTTGAACGTCAAGTGTTAGGTATGATGCATCGTTTGGTTTATAAAGATAATGACCATTTTTATGAGCAATGGATGCACAGTGCTAACCATTCATTAGGTGCCTTCTGTTCTGGTGGCACTGTCGCCAATTTAACGGCCTTTTGGGTCGCGCGTAATAATTTGTTGAAAGCTAATGGTGATTTCAAAGGTATTGCACGAGAAGGCTTATTTAACGCATTAAAACATTATAAATATGATGGCTTAGTGATTTTAGTGTCTGACCGTGGCCATTATTCATTAAAGAAGTCTGCTGATATCCTAGGGATTGGTCAGGACAGCGTGATATCAATTCCTACCGATGGCCATAACCGCATTGATTGCCAGAAATTGCGTGAAAAATGCCTTGAGTTGAAACAAAGAAACATCCGCGTATTAAGTATTGTTGGCGTTGCTGGTACGACAGAAACAGGTAACATTGATCCATTAGATAAAATGGCTGATATTGCTGAAGAGTTTCAAACACACTTTCATGTCGATGCTGCATGGGGTGGTGCGACGTTATTATCAAATAAATATCGTCCACTGCTTAAGGGTATCGAACGCGCTGATTCAGTAACTATCGATGCTCACAAGCAAATGTATGTGCCTATGGGGGCAGGCCTGGTGGTGTTTAAAAATCCGGCTTCTGTGGCTTCTATTGAACACCATGCAGAATATATTTTACGTAAAGGTTCAAAAGATTTAGGCTCACATACCTTGGAGGGTTCAAGACCCGGTATGGCGATGTTGGTTTATGCAAGCTTACATATTATCAGTCGACCTGGTTATGAAATGTTGATTAACCAAGGAATTGACAGAGCAAGGTATTTTGCCGAACGCATTAATCAGCATGCTGACTTTGAGTTAATAACTGAACCAGAGTTATGTTTATTAACCTATCGCTACAATCCAAAAGCGGTGCAAAACTTATTAGCAAATAGTTCAGCAGAACAACAAGATAAGATTAATTATTTACTCGATGACCTGACTAAATTTATTCAAAAACGTCAACGTGAAAATGGTAAATCATTTGTTTCACGCACGCGTATTGAAGTGCAGCGTTATCAAGGTCGAAAAACTGTGGTTTTTCGTGTTGTATTGGCGAATCCATTAACCTCCAATGAAATTCTTAATGATGTGCTAGTCGAGCAACTTGAATTGGCTCAAGAAAGTGAAACCTTTCTACCTGATTTGTTGTCTTTAACTTAGCTTATATTTTGTAATTCTGCTTGAAATGTTTTACTTATACTTTCGTTGTGTAAGTTATTTCTTTCGTTTTATTATTTATCTTCCTAAAAAACCTTATTTAACTCACTGTTAAATAAGGTTATATATATTTTTAATGAATTTTTGTTCTATAAAGTTTCATTTAGATCTATAAATGTTATTTTCTTTATGAAAGTTGTTGTGTAATAATTCATACACGATTACATTTTGTGGTGGTAATAATTATGGAATATGACATGAGAAAAACTCCAGTAGAAGTATCTGAACACAATCACGCTGACATTTCATCGGTTCAACAAGCCTTAATTGAAGCGCAAAAAGAAATTTTAGAATTGCAATCGCAAATTCAATGGTTAGAACGCTCATACGAATAAATTTTTGTCGCGTTTTAGCACAGTAAATACTAAAAAGCCGAACGTTATGAAAATAGCATTCGGCTTTTTTGATCTTTATTGATTAATACGAGCAGTAAATAATTATTACAGGAAAACTTGTAAATTATCGATTAACCTTGCTTTACCACAATGGGCAGCGGCGAGGATCACTAATTCTTTATCATCTTTATTGGCGGGTTGCAGTGTTCTTGCATGACAAATATCAATATAGTCAGTCTTCATACCGGCATTATTAATCAAATGTGTGGCTTGTTTGATCAGACCACTAAAGTCGTGATCAGACTTTATTTGCTGTGCTAGCCATTGAATGCTTTTTGCAAGTGCTGGTGCGATTGCAAGTTGTTCCGGCGTTAAATAACCGTTTCTCGAACTCATTGCTAAGCCACTTTTTTCGCGAACCGTATCGACAGCAATTATATCAATAGCCATTGAAAGGTCTTCAACCATAGTTTTTATCACTTGGACTTGCTGATAGTCTTTTAACCCAAAACACGCGATGTCTGGTTGTACTAAATTAAACAGTTTACACACAACCGTCGCAACACCACGAAAGTGTCCTGGGCGGCTTTCTCCACAGTAACCAACAGATACATTGGGTACATCAACATAAGTCTGCTTATCTAGCCCTTTAGGATAAATCATTTGAGCTGATGGAATAAAGAGTAAATCAGTATTAGCAGAGACTAATTGCTGTTGATCGTTGTCGAGCGTGCGCGGGTAATTGTCAATATCTTCATTGGCGCCAAATTGCATAGGATTAACAAATATACTGGCAACCACTTTGTCGGCGTGACGATGAGCCTCTGTTACTAAAGCTATATGCCCAGCGTGTAAATTGCCCATGGTAGGGACAAACGCTATTTTTAAACCTTGTTTACGCCATTTAGTGACTTGTTGGCGTAATTCGATAATCTCATTTACTATTTTCATATAGGGTATTTTACAATCTATTTAACAAAAATATGTTCGTCACCAGGGAAATTTCCATCGGAGACTTCGCTAATGTATAACTCAATGGCTTTTTTAATGTCACCAGTATCGATCAAAAAATTACGTGAAAACTTCGGCATATAGCTACAGGAAATACCCAAAGCATCGTGCATCACCAAGATTTGACCATCGGTATCTTTACCTGCACCAATACCAATAGTTGGGATTGAAACAGCAGTAGAAATCGCTTTACCTAAATCACAAGGTATACATTCTAAAACTAACAATTGCGCGCCAGCCGCTTCAAGTAACTTAGCGTCGGCGATCATTTTATCTGCTTGTGATTTTTCACGGCCTTGTACTTTAAACCCACCAAATACATTAACAGATTGTGGTGTTAAGCCCAAGTGAGCACAGACTGGAATACCGCGCTCTACTAGGCCTTTAATTGTATCAACTAGCCATTCACCACCTTCCATCTTTACCATGCTTGCACCGGCTTGCATAAGTTTTGCCGCGTTAGTGAAAGCTTGCTCTTTAGTGGCATATGTCATAAAAGGCATATCACTAATGATGAGGGTGTCAGTAACACCACGCTTTACCGATTGTGTATGATAAGCCATATGGTCTATATCAACAGGTAATGTGTCATCTTGGCCTTGTAAAACCATACCCAATGAGTCGCCAATTAAAATAGCGTGAATACCCGCTTGATCGAATAGTTTTGCAAAACTTGCATCATATGCGGTGATGGTAGAAATTTTTTCACCTTGCTGTTTCATTTTTAGCAAAGTTGATGTGGTTATCTTAGCCATATTTAGTCCAAAATTTTTAAGGTTTGAGTAAATACTCAGAGAGCGTATTTGAGTGGGCGTACTTTCGCATAATTGTTAAATTAGCGCAACTTGCTATGAATTTTTAACCCGTTTGTCGCAATTGCTTGGCTTAATGCTAAAACAGGCTTGCCATTGGGGAGTGTTAGCTTAGGTGATAACTCTGCAAGTGGTAGCAAGACAAACTCACGAAGCTCTAAGCCATAATGAGGCACGGTTAAGCGTTCGTGGTTAATGGTTTCATTATCGAATAAAAGCATATCTAAATCGAGAATACGTGCTCCCCAGCGATTATCTTTTCGAACACGACCGGCATTATTTTCGATGGCTTGTAATTCGTTGAGTAAATCTAAAGGATTTAGGTCAGTTCTTAACAAGGCAACAGCATTCATATAATCAGGTTGGTCTTGTGGTCCCATTGGGCGGCTAAAATACAGCGAAGAAACACCGTCGAGTGTGGTGTTTTTTATTTGTGTTAAGGACGCAACTGCAAGTTCTATTTGTTTTTGAGGATTAGACAAGTTACTGCCTAATCCTACATAGACTAACGCCATTAATCAGTACTGCTCGATTTGTCTTCGCGAACAACTCGACGTTTTCTAGGACTTCTTCGGCTGCTAGTTCGTGATTGGGCAATACTTTTTATCATCAATTCTTGCGTGTTGTGGTCATTCACTTGAAAGTCAGTCCACCACTTTGCTAACTCTTCTAATGCTGGGTTTTCAGGTGTTGCTTCTATTTGGGCTCTCAGTAAAAGAAAATCATATCCCGCACGGAATTTCTGATGTTCTAACGCCTTATAAGCACGTTTACCATCTCTACGACTTAGCTTATCTTGCAGGATCCATATGTCTTTCATTACTGCCTGAAAACGTTTAGGGATACCTATACTGCGCTGTTGTTCAGACATTATTTCGCTTAAAGCAGCAAAAAATACATCTTGGGGTGACAGCTGTGGTTGTGCACTACGTAAACGCTCAACATGACTTTGCAGTGGATACCAAAGCATAGCGGCAAATAAGAATGCTGGGGTGACGCGTTGTTCATTATTAATGCGGCTATCGGTATTTTCCAGTGCTTGAACGATAAAACGTTCAATATGTGGATGATTGCCTTTACTTAGCATTTGGTCAGTTGCTGGGAAAAAATAGCGAAATAAATCATACTTTCTTAACTGCTGAAAAGTAAGTTGCGCTTTGCCGGCAATAAATAACTTTAAAAATTCTTCGAACATTCTTGCCGGAGGTATGTTTGCCATTAAAGGAGCTAATTCAGCAATTGGCGCTTCTGTTTCTGGGCTAATGGTCATATCTAGCTTAGTTGCAAATCTAATTGCACGTAGCATACGAACCGGATCTTCACGATATCGTGTTTCAGGATCACCAATCAAACGGATTAATTTAGCGTTAATGTCGCCAATACCGTTAGCAAAATCATGAACTTTAAAATCTTTTGCACTGTAGTAAAGTGCGTTAATGGTAAAGTCACGACGTTCAGCATCTTCTTCGATAGAGCCATAAATATTATCACGCAGTAACATGCCGTCTTCACTTTGTTTTGAAGTCTTTTGGCAACTTTGCTCTTTCTCTGGCGCATTTTCATGGTGGCCACGGAATGTTGCTACTTCAATAATTTCACGGCCAAAAACAATATGAGCTAACCGGAAACGGCGACCTATTAATCGACAATTGCGAAATAAATCTTTAATTTGTTCAGGAGTCGCATTGGTCGCTATATCAAAGTCTTTTGGCTCTAAACCCAATAATAAATCACGTACACCACCACCGACTAAATAGGCGTCATAGCCACCACTATTTAAGCGGTAAAGCACTTTTAAAGCGTTGTTGCTCATTTTCTTACGAGAAACATTATGCTGGTCGCGTGTTAAAACAGTAGAGCCTGAGGTCGGCTGAATTTTAGTTGAGCTTTTAGCCATTTTTTTTGAGGCTTTACCTAATACTCTTTTACACAAGTTGATAACACTTTTGATAATACTGGCCTTGATTGGATAATGTGGGAAGTTGAAACATCTTGTAATGCTAGGTTTCACTTTTTTATTGGCTACAATAATATATCACGGGGCAATAAAAGAGAATATAAAACGTTTGAAAATTCAACAAACACCCGTTTTACTTGAATATTACTGACAAAATGCTATTTCTTGCTGCTTAGGGATCGCATCTGTAGACCAGTTTTCTATCGCCCACTCTATTATTTGCGTGGCAGAATAAGCATAAAGGTCTTTGGGTGGATGTTGCCCTAGAAAATTAAGGGCTGCGATTAAGGAGGGGGTTGGATTGTTATTATCAATGGCAGGAGCTTTGTTTTGTTTACTGAGTTTAAAACCAGTAGCATCAACGGCTAATGGAATATGGCCAAACTGTGGCGCTTGATAACCTAATTGTTGATAAAAACTTAACTGCCTTACTGTCGGATCAAGTAAATCACAGCCTCGAATAACATGGCTAATATTTTGATAAATATCATCGACCACAACAGCAAGTTGATAAGCAAATAGCCCATCTTTTCTGGCTAAAATAAAGTCTTCTTTGGCAAGCTGTTGCGGACAAAAATAATCACCTTGTATTAAATCATGATAGTGATAAATACCGTGGAGATTACATAACCGCGTAGCACTATTTGTTTGCAGATGATTTTTATTTCTGCACTGACCTTGATAAACCCCGCCCTGGGCCTTGATTTCAGCGCGTGTACATTGGCAGTGGTAAGTGAGTTTTTGCTCTGCTAATTGTTTTAAAACGTCACGATATAAATCGCTTTGCTGACTTTGATATAAAACAGGTTCGTCCCAGTGGAGTCCATAAGCATCCAGTGTTGTTAAAATTGCAGCACTGGCGCCGAGCATTTCACGGGGTGGGTCTATATCTTCAATACGAACTAACCATAAACCTTGCTGATTTTTTGCATGTAAATAGCTGGCGAGTGCGGCGATTAAAGAACCAAAATGAAGGAAGCCCGAAGGGGATGGAGCAAAACGGCCACGATATTGAGTCGTAGATTTACTCAAATATTGTGGCCGCGTAATATTAATTTTGTCGTGATTCATATAATGAATACGTTAACGTAATATCATTTAATCAAGCAACTAACCTGCTAATTGGCGTTCTTTAATCTCAGCAAGTGTTTTACATTCAATACATAAATCAGCAGTTGGGCGCGCTTCTAGACGACGAATGCCAATTTCAATACCACATGAATCACAGAAGCCAAATTCATCTTCTTCAATCAATTGTAATGTTTTTTCAATTTTTTTAATGAGTTTACGTTCACGATCTCGTGTGCGTAGCTCTAAACTGAACTCTTCTTCTTGAGCTGCTCGGTCAACCGGATCAGGGAAGTTTGCTGCTTCGTCTTGCATATGCATAACTGTGCGGTCAACTTCTTCGCGAAGCTGCACTCGCCAAGCATCAAGAATTTTCTTGAAATGCTCTAATTGAGCAGCGTTCATGTACTCTTCGTTGGCTTTCTCTGCGTACGGCGATACGCCCGCTAATGCTAAAATACCTAGTACTTTTTTGGCTGGCATGCTTATTCTCCTAAATGCTACATCGACCTACATGGCGAAGTTGTTGCTCTTTCATTAAAAGCTACACCCGTGGTTGCAATTGCCAATAATAAATAGACCTGAAATACCCAGTCTATATTGCGTTGCACGAATCATAATTCAAGGCTTTCGTTACAATTAACTTAAAAAATAATTATTCTTCTTTTAAATCAAACGGTTGTGGGTTCGTTCGGAAAAGTGGAAATATTTTTGTATACTATTTTTTAACAATTTATTTTTGAGCAAGCTTTTTTAACAATTTTTGTTAGGGTGAGTCAATGTATTTAACTCTTTTTTTTGGTTAATCCGTTACATTTTCCGCTAATTTTACCGGCAAGGCGTCGACCAAAGTCATTTGAATGTTGCTGATATCTTGCTTAAAGCTTACTTTGTAAGCAATAACCTCAACACCCTGCTCCTTAGCCTGTGATAGAAGTTCTGCATATTTAGCGTCAATATGCTGTGCGGCCATAACGCTTTCAATCCCACTATGAAGTACAGCAAATAACAAAATAGCTCGATGACCTTGTTGTTTCATTTGCATGAGTTCACGTAAATGCTTCTGGCCACGAAGCGTGACTGCATCAGGAAAGTAGCCTTGCTTACTTATAGAGCCATCACCTAGCAGGGTAACACTTTTAACTTCTATATAAGTTAACACATCGTTTTCGTCAGTAAGTAAGAAGTCGATTTTACTATTTTCATCACCGTATTTTACTTCTCGTTTTAACGTTTTATAGTTGTGCAGTTCACTAATTGTTCTATTAGTCAGTGCTTCTTCAACTAATTGGTTGGCACGTAGGGTATTTACACATATAAAATGATCATTCTGTGTTTGAGTGATTTCCCAACTGTAAGGATACTTACGTTTTTTATTATCGGAAGTACTATACCAGACAGTATCTTTTTCTGTAGCACAACCGGTCATAGCACCTGTATTGGCGACATGAAGTGTTGTTTCAGTGCCATCTTCTAATATGATATCTGCAAGGAAACGTTTATAACGTTTGATTAAAATCGCTTTTTTAAGATTTATGTTCATTGGAAAAATAAATGATAAGTTTTATTAATGTTACGTTATGTACTGACAAACCGCTAACTTTTGTTAGTGGTACTTAATTGGCCAACAATACTCGCTAAAATTATTGCAAAGTTAGCCGTTTTGATAAAATATTTCTTAGATGTTTTGGTGCTGTCGTTAAAAAGTACAACAAGAAAATCGCAGTATTATACCGTTAAATAATCAATTTTCCCTGCTGAACGCCCTCGTTTAAAGCTGAGGTTTGGCTAGGTTTACATTAATTAAATAACTACTTTTCAAAAAATATCGGCTTTGCTTGATGATGAGTATAAACTAAGTCGTATTAATTTATGATCTTCAGGATAGTTTATGACCCAAGTAACAAATATTCATTTATCAAAGCAAAGTAGTAGTAATAATTGGCAAAGTGACAACCTTGTTCAGTATGTTGATAACGAACTTCATATCTGTTTGAAAGATTCAAGTGGTAGCCCCTTAAGACAGATTCAAAAAGCAGCACGTAGCATTGAGAAACTTGGCGTTAAGCATGCACGTTTATCTGGTGATAACTGGCAAGCTAATACTCAATGGAGTTTTGCACTCGGTTTTACTTGTGTCGGAAAATTAACTAACGTTGAATTTACCGGTAGCAGCGAATGTATCAACAGTTTGAACGACAAATTAGCTGTTTTTGCCTGGAGCCGTGATTTAATTAATCAAACACCTTCTGAGCTATATCCGCTTAAATTGGCTGAGTTAGCAGCAGACTATATTAATGCTCAAGCACCTGCTTATGTCACCAGCAATATTATCTCTGGCGATGAATTGCAACAGCAAGGCTGGGTGGGCATTTATAATGTTGGTAAAGGCAGTATTAATCCGCCGTGTTTATTAGAAGTTGATTTTAACCCAACAGGCGATCCTGATGCGGCTGTATCTGCTTGTTTAGTCGGTAAAGGTATCACTTTTGACAGTGGCGGTTACAGCTTAAAGTCAAACGCAGGAATGTTTGACATGAAATGTGATATGGGCGGTGCTGCAGTGGTTGCGGGAGCTATGGCATTAGCCATTAGACAAGGTCTAAATAAACGCGTTAAGTTATTTTTATGTTGTGCTGAAAATATGGTCAGTAACGATGCTTATAAGTTGGGCGATATTTTAACTTATAAAAACGGTGTAACGATGGAAGTCGCTAACACCGACGCTGAAGGTCGCATAGTACTGGCTGACGGTTTATTAGCAGCAAGCGAAACTAAGGCGCCTCTTATTATTGATGCAGCAACACTAACAGGTGCGGCGGTAATGGCTACTGGTGGTGAATACAATGCTTTATTTACTTTAGACAACCAAGCTGCAGAGCAAGCGAAAAAAGCCGCAGAGCAAGTGAATGAGCCAATATGGCAATTTCCTTTAGCCGCTTGGCATCAAGATAAATGTCCATCTGAATTTGCAGATACGGCAAACAGTCGACCTGTACCGGGTGGCGGTGCTGGCGGTGCAAGTAATGCTGCAGGATTTTTATCTAGATTTGTCGACAATGAAGGAGCAGGTTGGTTACATTTCGATTTGGCGACGGCTTATAATGGCAGTAGCACTAGCCTCTTTAGTGCCGGAGGGACTGGCTTAGGTATTGCCACGATCGCTGAGTTAATTAAGTAATTTTTAATGTAACGTGTTAATTGATAAAAGCACAATAATGAACATTATTGTGCTTTTTTGTTTAGGCGATTTATATATTTACATTCTTAGCGGTTATTTACCTGTTTTAGGCTGGCGAACGAAATATAACAATATGGCTTGAAACGTTTGTGATAGAGTGACTATCAGCTTGTTACCCGACCCTATTTCATAAAAATTAAAATGTCTGTTTCTCCATTACCCATAGAAAACATCAAAGCGGAATTTCTTGATGCATTAACTCAGCATCAAACTCTTGTACTATCTGCTCCGCCAGGCGCGGGTAAATCAACAGGCCTACCGTTATGGCTATTAGCACTTGGTCAATTTAAAGGTAAAAAAATATACTTACTTCAACCTCGTCGTTTAGCGGCTAAAACAGTTGCTTGTTTTTTAGCGAAGCAGATAGGTCAGCCGGTCGGGAAAACAGTCGGTTATCGGTTGAAAAATGAAAGTAGGGTATCTGAAAATACTCAATTGGAGGTCATCACTGAAGGTATATTCACCCAAATTATTCAGCATGACCCTGAGCTTGAAAATTGTGCTTTAGTGATCTTTGATGAGTTTCATGAAAGGTCACTTCATGCAGATTTAGCTTTTGCATTAGCACGAGATACACAACAAGGGTTACGAGACGATTTAAAAATATTATTAATGTCAGCAACGTTAGCGACTGCTGAATTACTCAAGCAATTACCCGACGCCGTTTCTCTTGCTAGTGAAGGTCGAAGTTTCCCTATTGATGTTAGTTATTCGCCAGTAAAAAATAGCCGATTATGGCGTGAACACGCGGTTAATATTTGTAAGAATGCAATAAACTCGCACCAAGGTTCAATATTGGTTTTTTTACCCGGTATCGCTGACATTCGTTTTCTTGCTGAAAAGTTAGGTGAGTTATTACCCAAGCATTTTTTATTATGTCCATTATATGGCAACTTAACGCTTGCGGAGCAACAACAGGCAATTTCGCCTACCGAGCAAGGGCTTCATAAAATTGTTCTAGCAACTAATATTGCAGAAACGAGTTTAACTATTGAAGGAATTGATTTAGTTATAGACTGTGGTTTAGAAAAAGTCGCCATCTACGACCGGCAAACGCTGACAAATCAGTTACAGCAGCGTAATATTTCTAAGGCCTCTGCAATACAGCGTATGGGACGTGCGGGTCGAATGATGGCAGGTAAATGTATTCGACTTTACAGCGACGAAGATTTTCAGCGCAGGAACGAACAAAGTGCCAGTGAAATTCAACAAGCTGACTTACTTCCTATGGTTATAGAGGTTGCACGCTGGGGTGTTAAGCAATTTAATGAACTACCTCTGATAGAACTTCCGGCAAAACTACTCGAAACTCAAGCATGGCAAGAATTACAAAAGCTGCAGATACTTGACGATAAAAGAAACTTAACTCCACTTGGCAAAAATGTTGCTGGTTTTGCTTGTCATCCACGTTTTGCTAAAATGATTGTGAGAGCCTCAGCATTAGAAAAAAAACATCAATACTTAGGATTAACAAACCTCGCCGCATTGTTAGCGTCATTGCTTGAAGACCGAGATATATTTCGTGGTGAACGTGCATTTACCGATTGTGACTTACGTCACCGTTTGAGTGAGTTAATTCAGCAATCAAACAGCAAAAAATATCAGTCATTTTTCCTACAAACAAAAAAACACTTACAAAGAATTAATGAAGTTTCAGTATCGAATTTATCAAGCTTACCAGTGGAATTAACCGGATTATTACTTGCTTTAGCTTATCCCGAGCGTATTGCTAAACAACGGGCACAATACGGCCATTTTTTAGCTGAAAATGGTAAAGGTCTTATGATCAATGAGCAAGATGCGCTGGCGAGTGAAGATTATATTGTGGCTGCTAATTTAGCTGAATACCAACAAAAATTACAAGTAAGACTTGCTGCACCGGTTGATATTAAACAGCTTATTAATTTGGGAATTATCGCTGAAAAACAAATAAAACAACTTAATTACGATTCGAAAACCCAACGTATAAGTGCTAAGCAGCAAACAGTATTTGGTGCTATTGTCTTGTCAGAAAAGCCCAGTAATGAACAAATAAGTGATGAAGCACTAGCTACTTTATGGCAACAACAAATTGAGCGAAATGGTCTGTCCTATCTTCATTGGCGCGAAGCTGATCAAAAATTACTCAGTCGTTGGCGTTGGGTTAATCAAACTCAGCCGCATTTAAATTTTCCTAATGTTGAGGAAAGTGATTTATTACAACACTTAGCGTTATGGTTAGTTCCTTTTATTGGTGCGATTAAAAATAAAAACCAGCTAGATAAAGTAAATTTATCATCGGCATTACTATCGTTACTTGATTATAACCAGCAAAAAACCTTCGCTCGTATTGCCCCTGAGTATTTTGTTGGCCCAACAGGAAGACGTTGCCCAATTCGATATAGTGTCGAGCAAGCGCCAATTGTTTCAATGCCTATGCAAGAGCTTTATGGCGTGAGTGTTACCCCTAAGGTTGGCGATGATCAACATAACAGCGATGTTTCCTTGATTATTGAGCTGCTATCGCCGGCAAAGAGACCTATTCAAGTGACACAAGATCTCATTGCTTTTTGGCAAGGAAGTTACAAGGAAGTACAAAAAGAGATGAAAGCAAAATACCCTAAGCACTTTTGGCCGAATGATCCCGCTAATGCAAAGGCGACTAACCGCGTTAAAAAATATATGTAATGAAGCATTAGCTTTATTAACGGATGAAAATACTATTTAAAATGACTAATAATGTGAAAAAAGAAACCAAAGAAAAGACTGCTACCAGAGCCTCTCGGGTAAGTTGGTGCTGGCATACTGCTTTGAAATTGTTCATTACCTTTATATTTTTATTTAGCTTTTATGCGGTTTACCTCGACAGTAAAGTGAAAGATAAATTTGAGGGGCAACGGTGGAACATTCCCGTGCAAGTTTATGGCAAAGTTGACAGTTTCAAAGTTGGCGATAATGCTTCACTTGCTCAACTAAAGCAAAATTTACTTTTGTCTGGTTATCAGAGAAAGCAACAGGCGCTCAACCCGGGAGAATTTGCTTTATCAAAGACGACGCTGATTGTTTATCGTCGCGCTTTTGATTTTGGCAACGGTAATACGCACGTAGAGCGCTTCACTATTAATATTGCCGGTAACAAAATACTTTCTTTGTTTAATGAGCAAGGAGCTATTGAAAGTTTTTCATTTGAACCTTACTCACTGGGGCGATTAGTTCCTGAAAACAAAGAAGATAGGGTGATAGTCTCACTACAAAGAGTACCAGAGCAACTTATTGATACCTTACTATTAGTTGAAGACCGTGATTTCTATTTTCATGCAGGTGTTTCCCCATTAGGAATTTTTCGAGCTTTAGTGGCTAATATTCAAGCAGGGAGAACGGTTCAGGGAGGGAGTACCTTAACACAGCAACTGGTTAAAAATATGTTTTTAACCCGTGATAAAACACTCTGGCGTAAAGTTAACGAAGCGGTTATGTCGATTATTCTGGAGCTTAGATATAGCAAAGATCAGCTACTTGAAGCCTATATAAATGAAGTCTATTTAGGACAACACTATGCTAATGGTATTTATGGTTTTGGCTTAGCGGCTAAATTTTATTTTGGTCAGCCGATCCAATCTTTAACGATTGAACAAATGGCCATGCTTGTTGGGCAGGTCAAGGGGCCTAGTTATTATGATCCTTGGCGTCACCCTAAAAATGCTAAAAAGCGACGAGATCTTGTTTTACGGTTGATGTATCAAAATGAACTGATCTCACAAAAAAACTATCAAGCGGCAGTCGTATCACCTTTATCTATTCGTAAAACTCGCCGTTTAGCCAATAAAAAGTTTCCTGCTTATTTACAATTGGTCAAAAAAGAACTTTCTGAAAAGCTTTCAGCGTTCCAACAACAAGCGGGTGTTCGAGTTTTTACAGGCTTTTCAATAACAGCACAAATGAATGCCGAACAAACGATAGCTAAGCATATCCCTGAGTTAACAATACTAAACAAAGGCGAGTCCTTACAACTTGCCATGGTGGTTACCGATATCAAGTCAGGTGAAGTAAAAGCCTTAGTTGGCGATAAAAAAGCGGGTTATGCCGGATTTAACCGAGCATTAGATGCTAAACGTCCCATCGGTTCATTAGTAAAACCCGCAATATACTTGGCCGCTCTAGAGCGTTATCAACAATATAACTTTGCAACCTTATTGAACGACGAACCTATTGTACTTATCAGCGATGGGGGCAAAGAATGGCGTCCAAATAATTATAATGGAAAATTTGAAGGCAAGGTAAGCCTACATGATGCTTTAGTTAGGTCGTTAAACGTGCCAACAGTGAATTTAGGTATGCAACTCGGCTTAGAAAATATTGCCAATATCTTTCACTTGCTAGGTTATCCCGAAGATATCGTCACTCGCCCTAGTATGTTATTGGGCTCTTTAAGTTTATCACCATATGAAATTAATCAGCTTTATTTATCTATAGCCAATCAAGGATTTAAGAGTAATAGTCATGCGATTGACCGTATTATCTCGGCACAGGGCGAAACTTTATGGCAATTTGAAGCGCCAGACGAGCAGTTGTTCTCAACTCAAGCTATGTATTTACTTGACCATGCTTTATCACAAGTAACCGAAGTGGGAACGGCTAAGTCGCTTACTTGGCGTTTAGATGGGGCAGCAGTAGCAGGGAAAACGGGTACCACCAATGATCAAAGAGACAGTTGGTTTATTGGTTATGATAACCAAAACTTAGTGACGACTTGGCTAGGTCGTGACGACAACAAACCGACCAACCTAACAGGCAGTAGCGGCGCTTTAGTGCTATTTGCACAGTTTATGAATAAAAACGGTGTGGTTAACAAAAGTCGTTTAATGCCTGAAAATATTGCATTAACTAATTTTGAATCTTCCAGTGGTATCGCCGTCAGTATCGAGTGTGCTGAAATGATTAGTTATCCGGCAATAACGACAGGTCTTTTAATAGAGCCGCATTGTTTAGGAAAAAAGCTGACAGAAAAGAAGAAAAAGTTATCTTGGTTCGAACAACTTTTTACTGATTAGCATGACAGGTTTACTAATGTATCTTGTTTTTTTATCATGCCTTTTCTTGCATGTTTATTATACAGATACTATTGTATAAAAAATTAGCTGGCTCATAGGATTGCTTGTTAATCATAAGGGATTGATATCACGTATAAAATTAATACGCTGGATCTGATATGAAGCATCGTTTAAGTTTTGGCTTTTATAATATATTTGCAAATAATATTATTGAAGTAACCGCTGATGAAGGCGTCGAAATGACACTTGAAATGGTTGAGGAATGCCATGAATTTGTGCATGAGAACGTAGAAGGGGATTTTGCCCTGTTAATCAACCGCATTAATAACTACACCTATACTTATGAGGCGAAACTTTCAGTCGCATCTTATGAAGGTTTGAAAGCGCTTGCCTTTGTTTGCTATTCTGAAAAAAGTGTCTTAGTGACTAAGAAACTGCAGGCAAGTCGTTCATTTGATCAATGGAAATATCCGGTATTTTCAGGTTTAGAATTAGGTTGGCAACAAGCTTATCATTGGCTTGAAAATGAATTACTGGCCGTTAAAGTAAATTAGCGTCACCGTTAATAAAAAGGGATAGCCATCGGCTATCCCTTTTTATTTTAAGGATGGTCTTGTTAAAAAATGAGCATCCTTGTGCGTCAACGGGCGTGGTTTAGTCGCTAAACCACGCTAATTTTTACATTATAGTTGAGCAAAGCACTTATCAGCAGCGGCTAACGTTAATTCAATCTCTTTATCGGTATGAGCCATAGATAAAAAGCCAGCTTCATAAGCTGAAGGTGCCAAGTAGATGCCGTTTTCTAGCATTAAGTGGAAGAAACGTCTGAACTTATCTGTATCGCAAGCGGTTGCTTGTTCAAAAGTAGTGACAGGCTCTGGTGAATCCGTAAAGAAAAAACCAAACATTGCACCAGCATAGTTAATGCTTAATGACACGCCATTGCGCTCGGCTGCTGCTTTTAAACCCATAGCAAGCTTTTCAGTTGATGCACTCAATTGCTCGTGTTTATCACCGATGCTTAATTCATTTAATGCCGCTAAACCGGCAGCCATAGCGATAGGGTTACCCGATAAGGTACCTGCGTGGTAAACAGGGCCAATAGGTGCAATATAATCCATAATCTCTTTTTTACCGCCAAACGCACCGACAGGCATACCACCACCAATAACTTTACCTAACGTCGTTAAATCAGGAACAATATTGTAATGTGCTTGAGCCCCACCTAATGCAATACGAAAGCCGGTCATTACTTCATCAAAAATCAATACACTTTTATGTTCATCACAAACGTCACGTAGACCTTCAAGGAAACCTTCTACCGGAAGAACACAGTTCATGTTTCCAGCAACAGGTTCGACAATAATACAGGCGATTTCATCTTTATATTTAGCAAAGATTTGTCTAACTTCGTCAATATTATTAAAACTAACGGTTAATGTGTGCTTGGCAACATCAGCAGGAATACCAGGTGAATTTGGCACCCCCATGGTTAGTGCACCTGAGCCTGCTTTTACTAATAGCGAATCAGCATGACCATGGTAGCAACCTTCAAACTTTAAGATTTTATCACGTCCAGTGTAGCCACGAGCTAACCGAATTGCGCTCATGGTAGCTTCTGTACCTGAGCTGGTCATTCGAATGCGTTCCATTGACGGTACTAGTTCACGTACCTTCTCTGCCATAGTGATTTCTAGCTCGGTAGGTGCGCCAAAACTTAAGCCATTTTGAGCAGTTTCAATAACTGCTGCTAAAATAGCCGGGTGGTTATGGCCTAAAATCATTGGTCCCCAAGAACCGACATAATCAATATAAGCTTTATTATCGGCGTCATAAATATATGCACCTTCAGCGCGTTTAATAAAACAAGGCGTACCGCCAACACCATTAAATGCACGAACAGGCGAGTTTACGCCACCGGGAATAATTTGTTTTGCGCTGTTAAAAAGTTGTTCTGAATGGTTCATAAATTGCCTACTTTGTTAATTATAATACGACTAACATTAAATAAACTGTTGTCGCTTATATACTTAAGAATTATTTATTTGTTGGTGTACCAAGTCACTGGTTTTTCAAATTGGCTGAGCTTATTTTCAACACCCAGTGTTAAGGCAAATAATGCCATACGTACCAGTACACCATTTTGGGCTTGTCTAAAAATAGCTAGGTTGTCTAAATCATTTAAATCACTATCAAGCTCGTTTGCTTCAGGGCGAGAATCGCGTGGTAAGGGATGCATTATTACAGTATGTTGCTGGCAAAACTGCTGATAAACTTCTCTATTTAAGCTGAAATGACCACGGTACAAATTAGCTTCGTCTTTACTGGCAAAGCGCTCTTGCTGAATGCGCGTTTGATAGATGATATCGCACGATAAATTATGGTCAATTTTATCGGTAACCACAACTTGATGTCCGGCATTGGTTAAAGATGAGATTATACTGTCGGGCATGTTAAGTGCGTCAGGAGATATCATCGTTACTTTCATGTTTTTATATAAGCTGAGTAATTTTGATAATGAATGTACGGTTCTCCCGTGTTTGAGATCACCCATTAAGACAATATTTAAACCGTCTAAAGTTTTGTTATGTGGCGCCATTTCAGATTGCATGGTAAACAAATCAAGTAAGGCTTGTGTTGGGTGTTCATTAGCTCCATCTCCGCCGTTAATAACCGGTACACTACTGCCTTTTGAAAACTCTTCAACTGAATACATCGTGGGATGTCGCATCGCAATAATATCAGAGTAGCCGCTAATAACACGTGCCGTGTCAAAGAGAGATTCACCTTTACTCAACGATGAATTTTCTTGTCCAACGGTCTCACGAACAGCACCACCGAGAAGGTTAAAAGCAGCACCAAAACTGACTCGAGTACGGGTACTGGGCTCGAAGAAAAGATTGTTGAGAATTGCGCCATCCAACACATGACAACGCTTCTTACGCATAGCATAAGGCGCCATTAGTGATGAAACTTCTAAAATACGAGAGATAGCATCGCGATTAAGCTGCGAGACAGAAAGGATATGACTTCCTTCAAACTTCATCATAAAAAGTTACCTAAAATTATAAGACTGCGACTATTTTTGATGCAGGAATATAGCACAATTCAGAAATGTTGAGAATAGATTATCGCTGTTATTCAATTTCTGTGTGTCTAAATCAAAGCGTTCAAATTAATTAATGAAAGCTTCTTATGGGCTATAAACCAGAATATGAGCAAAGATAAGCCATTAGAAAGGTTTTAAATACACCAAATATAATATGGCGAGCAATATAAGGACGGGAAATTCATTAAAAATTCGATAAAATTTTCCTGAACGTACATTTTTATCTTCTTTAAAATCTTTAACTAACTTAAAACAATAACCATGGTAAGCGAGCAGTAAAATCACTAAAGTTATTTTTAAGTGCAACCATTTTGAAGCAATAAACCAAGCGTACCCGTAATAATAAATCAAGGCTATGCCTAAAGACACGGTTAACACAGCGAAAGGTGTTACAAAATATAACAAACGTTTTTCCATACCCTTTAAATGCTCGGCGACTTCAATACTAGAGGTTTCAGCATGATTAACAAACAGGCGTGGTAAATAAAAAACACCAGCAAACCAAGCGACCATAAAAAAAACATGGCAAGCTTTTAACCATAAAAGAGTTGTCATACTGTTGTTTTTCCTTCTAATAAATAACTTCTGATCTGTTCAAAAGTAATAATACCTAAGATCTCATTAGGATCATTATCATAAATATAAACACCACCATCTCGCTGTTCAATCAGGGCTAAATAGGCTTCAGCTAAAGTTGATTGGCTTTGCAAAGGTAGTAGCTGTAATTGTACTATTTCAACGCGCTTAGTGCCTGGCTCGTGTTTTATTTTTAACCATGAAAATGTTGAGTAAGGACTAAGACTTTCTGTTTCAGGTGCTACTTCAATAATAACATGATTTAACAATTCAACATTCTTCAATGCCCTGAAAACTTCCAAAGAACATTCTTGTTGATAAACGCTAATATTTTCCTGTAAAACGCCTAATACACCGATACGCTGCAATGATTTCTCGATGGGAGATTTTCGATATTTGAGACCCTGCTGCTCAAGTTGCATAACAAATACCGATCGGTTGTTGAAAAACTGCCCTGAAAAGACACAGGCAGTGGTGATAACTATCATTGCTGGCACAACAACCTCTAACTGATTTGACAACTCGACTACCGTTAATAATGCGGCAAGGGGAGCGTTTAGTGTTGCTGCTAAGAACCCCGCCATACCCATTAAGGCATAATCACCAGCAAAATTTTCTCCGGGTAGATAACCAGTAGCTAATACTGAAACACAGGTGCCTACAATAGCACCAATACCAATAATAGGACCGATAATACCACCAGGAATACCTAGGCCTAAAGCGGTAATGGTCATCAAGATTTTAGCGAATAAAACCCCAAGTAATAATTGTAAAGGAATATTATTTTCTAAGGCAAACGTTATTACACTTAAGTCTGTGCCCATAGCAAAGGGTACAAAGAAGCCAAGTATGCCAGTAATTAATGCCGCTAACATAATGCGTGGCACAATATGAATCGAGCTCGAATATTTTATAATAAGGACTAAGTATCGGTTAAAGCCATAGGCTAATAACCCAAGTATTAACCCTAATATAATCAAAACAGGGTAATGATGAAAACTGAGGGATATTTTACTAAAATATCCAAATTCATGGGCAGGCCCCAAAAGGCTTCGGGTGATCATTGACCCCGTAATAGAAGCGATCATTACAGGAATAAAAATATGCACTTTGTATTCGCGTAAAATAACTTCCATAACAAATATAACAGCGGCAATGGGGGTATTAAAACAAGCGGAAATACCTGCGGCAATGCCACATGCACAAAGTGTGCGTATGGTATTAAAAGGTAGATTTAACTTGTTACCTAAATAACTGCTACAAGCGGCTCCTAAATGTATAGCAGGTCCTTCTTTTCCAACTGAGAAGCCTGAGGCTAATGCAATCACACTTCCGAAAAATTGATTTAACGTATTGCGAAATGGAATAATGCCATTAGCTACTTTTAGGCGATGTAATACAAAAGGAATGCCGGTGCGTAAATACTGGTAGCCGGTTAGCCAAGCAAAAAATAAAATGACTAATCCGCCTACGATAGGCAAATGGAAACGACTTAAAGCATCTAAGCTGGTATAATTATCTTTTTGGACTAAATAAAAGCTTTGAACTGTCTCAATGCTGTAGGAGAATAGCACAACTAAAAGTGCTGATGCAGTGCCACCTAAAGCGGCTAACAAACAAAGTTGCCAGGAAGTTCTCGGTAAGGCTAAACGTTTTCTAAGTAAAGAGAGCGATATCATAATAATGAAAGGGTGCACCTTTTATTGTTTGAGCCTAAAAATATTTATTAACTCGTTGGATATCATAATACTTTTCAAATGAATTGGTTAGCAAAAATAAATCTAAATACGGTTGTTGTGCGTTTAGGCGCATTTCGTTCCGCCCTTTTACTTCTTCTCGTGATTGTTATCTGTCTTTACAGTGGCTATCGTGTTGGGAATTTTTATCATGGTTATCAAGTTAAAACGTTAGCACAACAGCAAACGCGATTGAGTAAACTTTATGAAAAGAATGTTCAGCAAAATAGTCAGATTAATACCCTTGAAGTAGAGTTAGAAGTTGAACGTATGGCTAATCAGCACTCCCAAGAGCTTTTAAAAAGCATGGAGTCTGAGCATTATGAAGTAAAAAAAGAATTAGCTTTTTATGAAAAAGTGATGGCACCAGAAAAAACCGCTGATGGATTGGCGATTGATCGAATGATGATCCATCCAACAGCCAGCCCACATCATTTTCGTTTTCAAATTGTGTTAATGCAACAGCAAGTACGTAAGCGTTTTGCTAAAGGCTATGTCGATTTT
The DNA here is from genome assembly GCF_014077405.1 of Colwellia sp. BRX10-9. Classification (NCBI taxonomy): domain Bacteria; kingdom Pseudomonadati; phylum Pseudomonadota; class Gammaproteobacteria; order Alteromonadales; family Colwelliaceae; genus Colwellia; species Colwellia sp. BRX10-9. The sequence continues at coordinate 102,167 of NZ_JACGVV010000007.1, forward strand.
ACTTTATTGGGAAGTTTAGATAATAAGCCAAGCGAATTAAAGTTAAGTAATATATCGGTATCTACAAAGAAAGATTTATCCTTTAGTTTTCAATATTTTCAAATTGTTGAAGGTGAGTTCACTCTTCCTGAAAACTTTTTACCCGAAAAATTAGCGTTAGCTGCTATTTTGCCAAAAAATAGATGGCAAAAATATCAGCGAATAGATCAGAGCTATATCTGGAATGATTTATTAAAAAACACTCAATAATGACAAGTGTTTTTTAATTATTCACGCTATTCCTCAGTAAGCTTTTCCATAAGTGCTATAGCAGCAGCTCTGTTAGGAAGTGTACTTTCATTTTCTAACGCAGCCTTTAGATATTTCTTTGCTTCACCCTTGCGATCTAATTGATATAAAGTAACAGCTAAGTGATACTTTATTTCAGCATTGTTGAAATCTTTAACAATAACTTGTCTAAATATAGGTAGTGCCAAATCTGCTTGTTTATTTAGGGTATAAGACCAAGCAAGTGTATCCATTATTGCGACATTATCAGGTAATATCTTGTCTGCTTTTTTTGCATACGTTAATGCCTGAGGGAACTGCTCCAGTTTAATGAATACTTGTGCGGCATTATTCAACAAAATTGGCAGTTCAGAAAACATCTCAATTAAATCTTGGTATTTTTTAGCCGCACTCTGCAGTTGATTTTTTGCGACTAGTGTATCGGCTATTGCTATTTGAGAGGTAATGTCTCTTGGGTTTTCTTTAACCCAAAGGGTCAATAAATCAAGCGCCTTTGAAAATTGTTCTTGTTGTTTGTATACACGATATAAACCATAAACCGCGGGTCGGTTTTGACTTTTTTTCAAGGAAGCTAGAAATATTTTTTCTGCTTCGGCTAGTTTTCCTAATTGTAAGTATAAGTTACCCTCAAGGTTGTTTAAAAAGATAATATTAGTACTTTTTTTGGCTATACGCTTTAAAATATCGAGCGCTAACGTTTCGTTTTTTTGTTGCAGATAAATATCAAACAACTTTAAATGGGAGTCAAGATTTTCAGCATTCCATGAAATTGATCTTTTTAAGCTGAGTGTAGCGCCTTCAAAATCTGATCGTGACAATTGTGCATCAGCAAAAATATTATAAATATTTGATTTATCATTACTATTTTTAACCGCCAATTCGAAAGTACTAAACGCTTTTTGGTATTCTTTATCTGCCATGTATAAATTAGCCAGTGCTAGATAAATACTTCCTGCTTTGTTGTTTTTGTTTAAAAACTCACTGGTTAAGGTTATCGCTTCTTTCAATTGGCCAAGCATAACTTGTATTTCAATAATATTTATTAATGCATTGGGGTTAGTATTATCAACACTGTAGGCTTTTTTGTAGGCTGATAACGCTTCATTATTATTGTTGGTTAGGCGATGTATATTACCTAGCTCAATCAGTAAAAATGAATTGGGTTCTGTTAGTTCAACGATTTTCTTATTTATTTTTGTTATCGCTTTTTCTGGCTGTTGTTCTATAACATCGATTCTTGATAAATGGACAAGTGTCCTAAGGTTGTTAGGGTTTAACTTTAGTGATTGTTCTAGTGATTCTTTTGCTAGTAGGTGCTGTTCTAGTTGACCTAATAAAATACCTTTTTTTAAGTGCAAAACGCTATCATCACTTTGTAAAATTAACGCAAGGTCTAATTGCTCTAGTGCCTGTTCAAACTGATTGTTTTGTTGGAAGGCCTCTGCGAGCAGCACAATAAAACTTATATTAGCATCTATTGATTTTGCTAATTGAAGGTGAGTAATAGCTTGTGGGAACTTTCCTGTTAAAATTTCTAACTTTGCTAACTCAAATAAAGGTTGGGGATCTTCTTTATCACTGTCAATAACATCTTTGAGGTAATCTTCAGCAAGTTGTAGTTCTCCTAATACGGTATAGGTCTGACCAAGAAGCGACCATGTTTCAACGTCGTCAGGGGTTACTAGCTTAGATTTTACTAATAATGTTTTTGCACGAAAGGGATTATTTAATGCGAGTTCAATTTGAGCGGCTAACTTTAACGCTCTTATATCGTCACTAATAATAGCGATATATTTTTGCAAAAAATCTTGAGCCTTTAAATTTTCTTGTTGCTGAAAACTAATCACACCCGCTAAATAAAGATACACGGGATTCTGTTTCATTATATCTTCGGGTAATCCCATTAATACGGTATTGATATGAGCGGTTGTTTTATTAACTTCTTCAGTATTACCTAAGGCACTGTTTGCAATTATCTTTAAATAATTTGCTTTCGGCTCATTGGGGATTTCTGTGATGATTATACCAAGGTCGTTTAAAGCAAGTTGAAAATCACCCAGTTCAATATATAAACTGGCTCGCGTAAGTAACGCAGGAAAATCTTTATTGTTTAGCTCAATAACTTGTGAAATTATTTTTAACGATTCAATCCGATTGCCAGCTTGCTGTTCTATATTAGCAAGCATTGTCAAAGCGATACTGTTTGTTGGCGATGAAGAGAGTGCTTTATCAATATAGGCTCTTGCTTGGAGCATATTTCCATTAAGCAGCTCTACTTGTGCTATGCCTAATTGGGCTTTGATACTACTAGGCATATACTCTAAAGCTTCTTGGAATAAAACTTTTGCTTGCGCTAAGTTATTCATCGCTATAAAAGCACGTCCTTGCAATACGGCAACTTTACTCAGTTGTTGTTTTTGAGTTATAGAAGCCATTGGCGCATTAATTACTTTTTTATATTTTTGCTGTAAAAGATAAGCTTCAAGCATTAACGGCAGTATTTTACTTTCATCGGCATTCTTTTCTTGGGCGTTTTCTAGTTGATTTTCTGCCGAAGCTCCATCACCCATAGCAATATATACTTCGGCGAGTAACACCATAGAAGGTAAATGTTCAGGATCATTTTTTAAGGCATTCTTTAAATGAATAATTGCCGCGTTGAGTTCAGAAAGGTAAAAGCTTGCTAGGGCATCTTCATAAGGTTTATCTGCGTTTTGATCGGGCAAAGCCAGAGCATGCGAACTCAGCAATAAAATTGTGCCGGAGAGTAAGGCTAAAGTCGTTTTTACCAAAGAGGCCATTTAATTATTTCTCTTATGAAAATCAATTGCTAAGGATACTAGGAGTCATTATGAATATCTAGCAGATCTTTAATTGTTTAAGTTGTACATTTAATAGTTGTCGATATTTTTTACACTTTTAGGTAAAATAACCGATATATCAAATAATATAATCCTATGCACTTAAAAATAAAGGGCTTTTTAATCTTGGCTTGAATATTGAATTGTGTGGGGTCAATAAGTAAATAAAATTTATACATAGTCTTGTGTTTTTATTACACATGTTATTTATGCCAGTATTTAGAAGTAGGTTTAAAATATGAAATGTTTAAAATGGATTGCAATCGCTGCACTTTCAGTATCAAGTATTAACGGGTTTGCTGTGGATATCCCGGCGGAAACGATCATGGATAAATATATTGGTGCAGGTTACGATGGCGATATTAATGGTAGTAAGTATAGATATGACATTGATAAGATGGTGGTTTCTCGAGTTGGAACAATACTAAATGTTAATATTTTCACATCATTTTACAATAACATTGGCGATAATGATATTGAGTTAGGTGATTTGTTTATGGCCGCGGACAAAGACCTTAATAACAGCGGAACATCTCCTTGGAATCCAGACGGTGCTCTGCCAAACACGGGTGATAGATATTCTAAAACGGATACTAATACGGGTACAAACTGGAACTATGTTTATGACCTTGGCAGTTCACGTAATAATAAATCAGGTACAGGTGACTTGAGAACAGGGTTTTCTAACAACAACTTAATCGTTTCATCAGATGAACATCGAAATGCCCGTTACAATCAAGCTGTTCGGTCTGGTAATGATGGTACAACTATTACATCTTCAGATTGGTCTGTTGGCGGTCGTTCTTATAAAATAGGAAATGTTGGTTATGGTAAAGTTAGTTTTTCGTTTGATGTTGCCAATACTGCATTAGCGACAGCTAATCAAATTGCCTTTCGCTGGGCAATGACCTGTGCTAACGACATTATTGAAGGTGTAGCTTCTTTTGCTCCTCCTAAAGATACTATTGCAGTGCCAGAGCCACAAACATTTGTATTAATGTTACTTGCTATGTTTGGTCTTATTTACCGTAGAAAAATAACTCACTAATTGACCGTTAGCTACTGACCCGTTAGTGGTTTAATTAATGCGCTATATTTAATTATATAGCGCATTTTTTGTATATATTTAAGATGAAATTTTTCTTCTTGCTGATAAATTTTACTATCTCAGACAATACTTGACTAAATTAGTCAAGTTTAAGATAATACACGCGAGACACTCCCGTAACATCTTTGTAAGTAGAGCAATATGTCAACTCCCGAATTACCAATAAAATTTTCCGATGCCGCCGCAAATAAAGTATTATCTTTGATCACAGAAGAAGAAAATCCGGAATTGAAATTACGTGTTTATGTAACAGGTGGTGGTTGCTCAGGGTTTTCATATGGATTTACTTTTGATGAAAAAGTAAATGACGGTGACATGACTATTGTGAAAAAAGGCGTCACTATGGTTATTGATCCTATGAGTTTACAATATTTAGTTGACGGCGAAGTTGACTATATTGAAGGTTTAGAAGGTAGTAGATTTTTAGTACATAACCCAAACGCTTCATCAACCTGTGGTTGTGGATCTTCTTTCTCAATCTAATTCTCTTTAGTTACATTGCGATTAACAAAAAGCCAGCGAAATATCACTGGCTTTTTTGTGCTTTTTTTTCAGCTACGGCCATTCTTTTATTTAAAAAGTTTTTTAAATTAGGCATGCTATTACACCTGATACTGCCGCCAAGCAAGGTTGACATCGCTTTTAGCGCACTATTAAATTTACTGCTATTACAATCTACCTCTTTAATTTTTGCTTTCGCTGGGGCTAACTGATCATACGTTGTGATGGATTGGCCAACGGTACTCTTCTTGGTTAGGTATTTAGTTAAGCTGTCGTTTGCAGCGTTTTCACGGGCTTGGTTATCTAAACGTTGCTTAAGCTTCTCCAGTGACGTTTGACTCATTTTTTTACTTGATGTTTTACTCTCCAACACGTTTTTATCAATTGGCTGTTTAGATAACTTTGCAGGCTGTATCTTCCTATTATTGGTTTTTTCTAACCATTCATTACTTCTTTTTTTTTCATCTGTTGGCATGGTTTCTTTAATGGCTAGCGGTTCCTTGCTGGAAGTAAGAATCGCTTTTTTCCTTAACCGTAAAGGAAAATATAGGCGAGCTTGAATAATAGGGTTAACCGAATCGTTATTTTTTACTGCGCTAAGTGGAACTGTTGATAACCCTTGTGTAAAAATGATCAGTACAGCTATATGCAAGATAATCGAGAAGGTCAGTCCTTTGCTTAATTTATTCAAATGTAATCCTCCTTGTTTACTTTATATTTAGCGCTGTAGTATTGAGCTATAAATCTTTTAAAAGTTCAGTATTCGCTTAATTAGGGCTCAATGGTTTTAATAAAGATAGTTTGCCACTTTTTTAAGGCGAACCTATTTGCATGTCGGCGCAAGATTCTTGATACTGAATTAATTCTACAATCAATAATATCTATAAAAGGGAATATAATGCTTAAAGTGCCTTTTCAATCTGTAATAAAAACGCTTGTTTTCAGTAGTACTTTGTTAGCTTTATCAAGTTCAGCGGCAACACTGACTGAATCAGAAACTAAGCAACTGACACAATTAAAAAATACTGCTCTGCAATCTAATTTGTCCTATCAAGTCTTAGAATCTTTAACCACGGAAGTGGGGCATCGATTAATGGGTTCAGAAGGTGATAGAAAAGCTGTCATTTGGGCGCAAGCTAAAATGAACGCTTTAGGCTTTGATAAAGTGTGGACAGAAGAAGTCACGGGTACTTTTTGGCAACGTGGTGAAGCACAAGCGAAAATAATCTCGCCTTATCCTCATAAGGTCGTCGCCATTGCTCTTGGTGGCAGTATTGCTACCAGTGAAGAAGGGTTGATTGGAGATGTTGCACATTTTGAAACCTTAGCTGACTTAATCGCGGCACCAGATAACAGTTTAGATGGAAAAATTGCATTTGTTTCTTATCAAATGGAAGAGCATATCGACGGTAACGGCTATGGTCCAGCCGTAGGTACGCGTGTGGGTGGGGCAGTTATAGCCGCTAAAAAAGGGGCCTCAGCATTAATTATGCGTTCTGTAGGTACAGACAATAACCGTATAGCTCATACCGGCATTATGCGTTATGAGGCTGGCGTGAAAAAAATTCCTGCGGCTGCGCTTTCAAATCCTGACGCAGACTTACTTGTTAATCAATTAAAGCGTAATAAACCGGTTAGCTTTTATCTAAAATTAACCAGCCATACAGATGCTAAAATAACAGCTGTTTCTGCCAATGTCATTGGTGAAATAACCGGTAGCGAATTTCCTGATGAAATTGTCTCAATTGGAGCCCACCTTGACAGCTGGGATGTCGGTACCGGTGCATTAGATGATGGCATGGGTGTTGCTATGATGCTTGCCTCTGCTCATCACATTGCTCAATTACCTATACGTCCAAAGCGCACTATACGCGTCATTCTTTTTGCAGCTGAAGAAGTGGGTTTATTAGGTGCAAAAAAATATATGGAGGTCCATGAAAAAAATATGGATAATCATATCATTGGCGCTGAATGGGACTTTGGTGTTGGTCAAATTTATAAAATGACTTCGGGTGTTGGTAAAGAGTCATTAACGGCAATTAACGACCTTGCTAAGCATCTTGCGCCATTAGGCGTTGAATTATCAAACGATAATAATGCACAAGCACAATCAGATATGAGTGTGATGAGCGCTGCGGGTATGCCAAGCATGAATTTTGCACCTGATGGTACCAAGTACTTTGATTATCACCACACAGAGAACGATACCTTGGACAAGGTGAACCCTGAAGACTTAAAGCAAGCAACAGCGGTTTACACCCTATTTGCTTATTTTTCAGCCCAGTCAGGAATTAACTTTAGAAAATAATATGAGGAGTCGTGAAAAGTTAAGGCTGATTTTTCGCGACTCATTATTCATCACTTCGTAAATATAATCCCTTATTCTTTTTATTTAGCTCACCGACACCTGCTCTTCTATTCGTACAAGTATAAGAAACATTTATTGTTTTCTTGATTTTATTAGAACTATAAACTTAACTTTTAATAAATATACTTACTCATAGTCAACAGAAGACGTTCTCTAAAGTGCTCCACGAGAGTAAATGAATAGTACCTTCACTGTGCCTTATTTTCAGTTTTATTAAAAAAGGTGAATTAATCTTTGGTGTTTACTCGCGTTAATGCTGGTAAAGTAATAGGTGGCTACAGCCATTTATTATGAAATTACTAAAAACGTATCCAGCTAATCACCTTATGATTTATAATAAGTTGAACTTAGCCTAGCGATTGAATAACAACAGACTTTCTTGTGGAGTGTATGCTTGATAAGCACTTCTAGCAGATTTAGAGCATTGTGTAGAACGGAGTCTAGTCATTGAGTTTCATTTAAGCTCAACTTAAGAAAATGCTAATGTAAAAGTAGTTAAAAATTTTTGAAGGCCCGTAGGGCTTATTATTTGAGTATTTTAACAATGTACGGTGCATCGTACGCCATTTACGATTAGGATAAATATGAAGTTTTTTAAAGAATTACCTATATTTCATAAAATATTAGCAATACTAGCGATTGCAATTTTGAGCTTTGTTATTAATTTACTTATTAACATTACTGCCATCTCTAAAAACCAAATTTTATTACAAAAAATTCAAAATACTACGATTCATTTGGTTAACTTAACCAGTGAAAATGTCAGTACTTGGCAACGTGTAGATGAGCTCTACAACCAGAGTGTCTCTTTTGGTGATGAAGAGTTAGTTGATCAAGCTAGTCAGTTAGTTACGGTGTTAACCGGTAATTTAACGCGTATTGATTCACTTGAACCCTCATTTTCCGATACTTCTACTCTGGTCTCATTAAGCAACGAGTATAATGACATCGCGCGAAATATTTCAGTAGGATTTATCAAGGAAGAAATAGATTTTCAATTGGCCTCAACAAAGACCAGTATTGATAATAAAGCAGATATTTACCAAAAGGTTACTGACCGCTTAGCCCAGGAAAAAGAAAAGGCGGCTAAAGTATTTAATACCTTGGTTGAAGAAACAGTGGCTAACTCTAGTGACTCAAGAGATTTAAGTATTTTAGTCGGTATTTTACTTTTGGTTATGATGTCACTATTGAGTATCGTCATCGCACGTTCAATTAGTCATTCAGTATTAAATATTGATGCTTCTTTAAAAGAACTGGCAGAAGGTGATGGTGATTTAACCAACCAGATTGAAGTCATGAGTCAGGATGAGTTAGGCAGTGTTGTTAAGAACTTTAATGCTTTTACTCAGTTACTAAGAGGTATTGTTTCAGATGTCATTGATGTTGTGCCACCCCTTACCAAAAGTGCTGAACAATTGGCTGAAAAGGTACGTGATGTTGATGCTAATGTACAAAGCCAAGCAGAAGTGGCTGAAATAACAAAACAATCTATGGTTGAAATGCAATTTAGTGTTACTGATATTGCTAAGTCTGCCGCAGAAGCCGCAAATGCTGCAGGTTCTGGAGAAGCAGAAGTTAATCGAGGCATGGAGAATGTTCAGCGTTCTTTACTTATCTCAGGTGAATTAGTCTATGAAATTGGTAATGCAGCGGATGTGGTTGATAGGCTCGCTAAAGACTCGCAGAACATGAATAAAATTCTTGATGTTATTAATGGAATCGCCGAACAGACAAATTTATTAGCGTTAAATGCTGCCATTGAAGCGGCTCGAGCGGGCGAGCAAGGCCGAGGCTTTGCTGTAGTTGCTGATGAAGTTAGAAGTTTAGCTTCGAGAACAGCGTTATCTACTACTGAGATTCGTGGTTTACTAGATAAGCTCATTTCAGCGGCTGACCAATCGGTAAGTACCATGGGATTAGCGCGAGAAAAAGCAAATACCAATGAGGAAATATCACTTGCCGTTGATAAATCTTTAACAAATATAAAAGAACAAATCGGTCATATTAGTTCAATGAACAGCCAAATTGCTACGGCAACAGAAGAGCAATCTTGCGTTGCTGAGACCGTTGTTAATAATATAGAGCAGATGTATAACAGTTTTGGAGCGACTCAAACGGCGATCGAAGAGATTGGTAATGTGGCTCATTTAGTTGATAAAAATGCCATTCAATTACAGAAGGCAACATCGAAGTTTAAGGTTTAAGACCTTTACCCTTCCATTAAAAGAAATTCGATGATTTTGTTCATATCTAGATCAAAATCATCGGCTCTTACCCCTCGAACAATAAAGTCTTCATTGTCGGATAAATTTATATCTTCAGCCATTACGTAACGGCCATCTAGAGAATTATAGAATGAACGCACATTAGGATTGATTGGATCGCCATCATTTCTGCTTTCGACAATAGCCAGTTTATTGGAACTCAATTCGACTAATGAACCAACAGGATAAATACCCATACACTTGATAAATAAGTCGACTAAACGCTGATCTAAATGCTCTTTTTGCGCCAAACTTCGTAAAATACTAAATGCTTTTATATGGCTATAACCCTCTTTATAACAACGGTTGGCGGTTAGGGCATCAAAAATGTCACAAATGGCAATCATCCGACCATATTTCGTGATTTTTTCTTTAGGGATGTTATAAGGGTAGCCAGTGCCGTCGAGCTTCTCATGGTGGAGTGCAGCAACTTCAAGACTCAATTCGGAAATACCCGGTGTCGACTCTATTATTTTTATCGAATGGTTTACGTGGCTTTTCATAATGGTAAATTCAGCTTCTGTTAACTTACCCGGTTTATTTAAAATGCTATCTGGGATATTAATTTTACCGACATCATGTAAAAAAGCACCAACTGAAAGTAACTGAATTATTTTTTTGTCTATTTTTAAAAAGCGCGCAAAAATCGTCATTAATACAGAAACCGATACTGAATGCTCGAGTAAGTACTCATCTTTTTTCCTGATATTGATCACACAGGCTAAGGCATCCGCATTTTTAAATACGGTATCAATGGTTTTATTCGTTATTTCAATAACGGGTGTTAAGTTTATATTTCGTCCTTGTTGAGCATCTGAAAATACTTGCCGTTGAATCTCTTTTGATTGATTAAAGAGTTTTTTCGCTTTGCTTATCTCTAAGATAATGGGGGATTTATTACTTGCTGGTAAGGGCGTCTCTTTTATACGACCAACAATATTATTATCGGCATCGAAGGTGAGTGTTTTGCTGGTATCAATTAATAAACTTTCGACGCCCCTGCTACGCAAATTACCTATAACCTTGATATTTTTTATATGGCCAGGGGTTGTTAAGCTGTAAGCGCCTCGTTGTTTGGCGATATCAACCACATAATGCCCTTTTAATAATCCTGAAATTTCAATTTCAACAATCATAAATAATATACTCGTTAAACTAGCAGCTGTTTTCTATTATTCTTTAGTTGATATAAATGGGTATCCGCCTCTTTTAGCAGTTCGTCCATCGAACGTTTACCATCACTTGCTGCTACCCCACAGGTTATTGTAACGGGTAAAACTGCTTGTTGATAAGGCATAGGGTTTTTGATAAAAAACTCGCTTAAACGTTTTGCTGCTAGTTCTGCTTCTTGGTATTTTTGGCTTGCCAATACCACAACAAATTCATCGCCTGCAAAACGAAAACAGCGGTCATTTTCTCTTATTAATCCTTGTAAATTTGTCGCTATATAAGCCAGTACTCTATCACCACAATCATGACCGTATCGGTCATTAACTTGTTTGAAATCATCACAATCAACAAATAATAGTGAAAAGGGAACGCCATACCTTTGCTGTCGTACTAACTCCTCAGCAATAAAAATTTCCATTAAACGACGGTTGGCAACACCGGTTAAGCGATCATAATGTGCCATGTATTCAAGTTGCTCTCGAATGAGCACATTGGATAAGCACAAACTTACTTTAGTAGCGAGTTGCTCTAAATGAAAGGTGCCGAGTATATTACTAAAGCGACTTTTATCTCTATCAGAAAACAATAGGCTACCAAAAAGTTGCCCTTCTAGTATTAAGGGAATAAGCGCAATAGATTGTGCTTCTATAAGTAATTCAGGAGGTATAACAGCAGGTAAATTATCTAAATCATTCGTTAGGAAAGGTTTACTGTCATGATGAAAAGCTTTTAGCTGCTCTAAAGATATTTTGTTACTATGTCGTTGTTGCCAATTCGATTGCAATCGTTCATTGAATAAATAGCTGATCGGTGTTGGTTCAACCAAAAGTAAAGTAATTGAAGTGATATCAAATTTTTGTTGTATTGAGTTCAACAAACGTTGGATAAGTTCTTCACAAGATTTACTTTCAAGTACTTCTTTTTCTATTTTAAATAGCTTTAGTGCAATGTTTTCATTAGCTTTTGAGTTGGCGATTAGTTGCTCAATTTCTAATTCTGACATAATCATTTCTTGTTTTATGAAACCGTTTTAATTGTGTTCTTTTCAGAGCTATTGTGCAAGGGCTTAGTCAGGTCCCCTTTGTTAATCGCTATATTTACTAAAACATCACTTTTAAACGCTAAGGTAGTTGAGATAATGGTATTAATATTGCTTAACCTTTAATCGTTGATAAGAGAGGCTGTTGGCAACAAAAAAATGTCAGTCTTTATTACTTAACCTTTTTTATGTTCAGCCGATAATAAGTTAATGCTTATATATTTTTTTGAATTTTTGGATTGTCATTTATGCGATTTTTATTAGTAATTTTAGCGTTGTTATTTTTTATAAGTAATACCTGCTATGGTCAAAAACTTGAAGCAGTGCAAATTTATACAGATAACCAGCTTTTGGGTTTGATTAAAGAGAATAAACATTTGGGGCAAGTTGTGCTCGACGAATGTCAGCTTGTACAAGACATTGAAGCACGAGCCACTAAATCAGAATACCCTTCGTACCAATTTCTTTGGGGGGATATGCTAGCGTATGGTGTCTGTGTTAAAAAAGATGTGCCGCTTGGACTTCACTTTATGAAAAATGCTGCAGACCAAGCTTTGCCTGAGGCACTTGAACAACTGGGGCGTTACTACCATACCGGTAAATTTATGCAGGTTGATGTAGAAAAAGCAATGTTTTATCTCAAAGAAGCCGCGGCAGTAAATAATTTAAAAGCACAGATCCGTTTAGCGGATATTTATGCACAAGGCTATGGTAGTCCATTAGACTACCCAGAGTTATATACACAACTTCATCACTCAGTTACCGATGATAAAAAAATTCATCAGCAAATTGCAAAAATATTATCAGCATTGGCAGATAAAATGCCAGAGCATGTTGTTAATTCAGCCAAAGAAGGTAAATTTTAAGCTGTTTTTCATGTGATGACATTTTTTATCGCATTACTCTCTTAATGGCTTTAGCTAATAAATTCATTAATTAACATATGCCTAACCGATTTATATTGCGTTATTAAAATTTAAAAAAGCATCATCATTCGATAAAATTAATGTCTATCGACAGCGTTTTTAATTACCACTTAAAACCAACGCTTTGAATGGTAACGGGTATAGGTATATAATTGCTGTATTAACACATTAATCGAGTTTATCCCCTGAAAGATCCTCATCAAAAACGCGAAGCACAAAAATACGACAATCCAGTGGCGAGTCGAGAATTACTATTATCAGTAATAGAAAACTCTGCTGTGCCACTTAATTTTAAAGCGATATGCAAAGCTTTGAATTATCATGATGAAACGCATCATGTTGGCGTAAAGAGACGTTTGCGTGCTATGGAAAATGCAGGTCAGCTTGTTTTTAATAAACTTAAGCAATATGTCATTCCTGCCAAAAATAGTTTGATCACGGGTAAAGTTACCGGTCATCGTGATGGTTTTGGCTTTTTTATACCTGACATTGCTAAAGGTGAGAAGCCAGGCAAAGATTTTTATATTTCATCTCATGAAATGCAACGTGTATTCCATGGTGATATTGTTAGCGCTATTTTAGTGGATCGTACCGATCGTAAAGGCCGACAAGAAATTAAAATAATTGAAGTCATTGAACCGCGTAAAGCCGGTATTGTTGGCCGTTTCTATGTTGAACATGGTATCGCTTATATTGTTCCAGACGATGCGCGTATTAAACAAGATATTTTGATTGAACCCGAAAGCAAGCTTGGTGCACGCCACGGACAAATGGTGGTGGTCAATGTTCTGCATCGCCCATCAAAACGCAATAATGCCGTAGGTGAAGTGATTGAAGTCTTAGGTGACCATTTAGCACCAGGCATGGAAATTGACATTGCTCTACGTGAGCATGATTTACCGCACGAATGGTCGGCTAGCGTTATTGAAGAAGTTGCAACAATAGCAGACGAAGTCGAAGACGAAGCAAAAATTTCACGAGTTGATTTACGTGACTTACCGCTAGTTACTATAGATGGCGAAGACGCCAGAGATTTTGATGATGCTGTTTACTGTCAGCCTGAAGAATCCGGTGGCTGGCGTTTATGGGTGGCTATAGCCGACGTAAGTTACTACGTACGTAATGGTACAGCGCTTGATGATGAAGCTATATCTCGTGGTAATTCGGTGTATTTCCCGAGCCAAGTTATTCCTATGTTACCGGAAAAACTATCTAACGGTTTATGTTCATTAAACCCTGATGTTGACCGTTTATGTATGGTTTGTGAAATGACTATCAGTGCGTCAGGTGAGTTGTCGGGTAGTAAGTTCTACTCTGCGGTTATGCGCTCACATGCTCGTTTTACTTATAGTAAAGTAGCAGCAATTCTATCGGGTGAAGACGCAACCGAAAAGGCAGCGTTGCGCGAACAATATCAGCCATTAGTCGGCGATTTAGAAAATTTATATCAAATGTATTTAGCATTAAAGACCTCGCGAACTAATCGTGGTGCCATTGCCTTTGAAACCTCCGAGTCTCTATTTTTGTTTAATAGTGATCGTAAAATAGAATCGATTGTGCCGCTTATTCGTAACGATGCGCATAAAATCATTGAAGAATGTATGGTTTTAGCGAATGTGGCAACGGCAAAATTTGTAGAAAAACACCAAATGCCGGGCTTATTCCGTGTTCATGACAAACCGAGTGAAGATAAGTATAAAAACTTTGTCAGTTATTTAACTGAACTCGGCATATCCTTGCCAACACGAGAGCAACCTGAACCTGCTGATTACGCTAATATTTTAAACCATGTTCAAGGTCGTCCAGACCAAGAGTTGATCCAAACCATGTTGCTGCGCTCTATGCGCCAAGCAGTTTATCAAAGTGAAAATTTAGGACATTTTGGTTTAGCACTCGAGTCTTATAGTCATTTTACTTCGCCAATTCGTCGTTATCCAGATTTGGTTATTCATCGAGTGATTAAAGCGATTCTGGCAAAGCAAGCACAAAGCGCTAACGAAAGTAATGAAGCGAATGCCGGATTTTACCAATACTCACCTGAAGAAGTTATTGAACTAGGAGAGCATTGTTCAATGACCGAACGTCGTGCTGATGATGCGACTCGTGATGTTGCTGATTGGTTGAAATGCGAATTTATGCAAGATCACGTTGGTGATACTTTCACCGGTGTTATTTCAACCGTTACTAATTTTGGTCTATTTGTACGCTTAACCGATTTACATATCGAAGGCTTAATTCATATAACCTCTTTAGGGCATGACTATTATCACTTTGATGATGTTCGCATGTGTTTGAGCGGTGAACGTTCGGGCACTAAATATCGTATTGGTGATGTTTTAGAAGTTAATGTTGCCGCAGTAAACTTAGATGAGAAAAAAATAGATCTCGTTTTGTCGGGTGAACAAGCCCCGAAAAGTAGTGGTAAACCTGATGGTAAATCGAAAGCTAAAAGTACAGGGCTGAGAAAAAACGCCGATCAGGGCTTTAATAGGCCCAAGGGAACTAGCGACAAAGGAGCGCCTAAAAAGCCAAAAGACAAGAAAACAGAAAAATCAAAAGCTAAAAAGCGTACCGCACGAAAAAAACGTCCAGGTAAAAATGCTCGTAAAACGGCTGAGTAATATCGGTTAAAAAGTCGTAACGATTAACGTTCGACCGATACGTAATGAAGCTCGATATAGAGTAATTAAAGAAGAAGTTGAAAAGAGAATAACATGGCAAAACAAGACGAATTAGTATTTGGCATTCATGCTGTTAATGAATTAATTAAACGTGCTCCAGAACGCTTTATTGAGCTTTTTTTATTAAAAGGTCGTGAAGATGAACGGTTAATGACGATCATTAATTTGTCAAAAAAGTATGACATATCCACCCAGCTTGTTAGCCGTAAGGTCCTTGATGAAAAAAGTGATGGCGAACAGCATCAAGGCGTCTTAGCACGTATTACTCAAGGAAAAACTTACACCGAAAATGATCTCGTTGATATTCTAGCCCAAGCCAAACAAAAAGATGAAACACCCTTTTTATTAATTCTTGATGGTGTCACCGATCCTCATAATCTTGGTGCGTGTCTTAGAAATGCAGATGCGGCCGGTGTACAGGCTATTATTGTTCCAAAAGATAATGCGGCCCGCTTAACAGCAACAGTGCGTAAGGTTGCTGTTGGTGCAGCTGAAACCGTGCCATTGGTACAAGTGACAAATTTAGTACGTACGATGAAACAGTTGCAAGACAATGGTGTTTGGATTATTGGTACAGCAGGAGAAACGGATCATTGTTTGTACGATGAGAAATTAGCTGGCCCAATGGCATTAGTGATGGGCGCAGAAGGCAAAGGTATGCGTCGATTAACCCGTGAAAACTGTGATCAATTAGTTAAATTACCTATGGCTGGCAGTGTTTCAAGTTTAAATGTTTCTGTTGCTACCGGCATTTGTTTGTTTGAAATAGTACGCCAACGCCGTTAATGCTTACCTACATTTATGGTAGTTAAGTTGCTCCACAGCTTTAAACCTCAATAAAATCATCAAAGAAGTCATTTTCTTGGTGATTTTTTTGTTTATTGCCCTGTATCCTTATATTTATCTTGCCTTCGCTGCTTATATTTACTACACTTCGCGACCTTAATTCAGCCCGAACTTTTTGTTCCTTGCCTCTTTCTGGTGTTTGGCTGAGCCAGCTAATGAGGCTACAACCGTAAGGAGCTCGTAATGCGTCATTACGAAATCGTATTTATGGTTCACCCTGATCAGAGTGAACAAGTACCTGGCATGATCCAGCGCTATACAGACTTGATCAATGCTGCTGAAGGCAAAGTCCACCGTCTTGAAGACTGGGGCCGTCGCCAATTAGCATACCCAATCAATAAATTGCACAAAGCACACTATGTTTTATTAAACATTGAAGCGCCACAAGCAGTTATTGATGAGCTTGAAACAGCTTTCCGTTACAATGATGTTGTTATTCGTAACATGATCATGCGTACTAAAGACGCAGTAACAGAAGCGTCAGCAATGGCTGCTGCTAAAGAAGAACGTCGCGACGATCGCCGCGAAGTTAAGAAAGATGCTCCAGCTGTTACAGAAGCACCAGTTGCTACTGAAACTACAGAAGAAGCTGCGAGCGAATAAGTAACTCGTGACAAACTCTCTTTATGAGAATTGCCTTGTGTTGGTAGGTGAAGTGGTAAAACCACCGAAAAAATCAACAAGCCCTGCAGGTATTCAGCATTGTCAGTTTTCAATGGACCATAAGTCCATACAAAATGAAGCTGGCATGAACCGACAAGCATTTGTCCGGATACAGGTTGTCGCAACAGGTGAGCTGTCACAAAACTTAACTCGTGATTTAATTGCGGGCAGTAAGCTCAAAGTGACTGGTTTTATAAACCGTCATGAATCAAGAAATGGTAACCCACTTCTTGTCTTACATGCTCAACATATTGAAATGATTAATTAAGGTGGTTTTTTTGGTTGGTTAATCTACCCAATAAAAACACCATATTTAGGAGAAATCCATGTCTCGTTTTTTTAGACGTCGTAAGTTCTGCCGCTTCACAGCGGAAGGTGCTACCTCTATCGATTATAAAGATATTGCTACACTGAAAAACTATATCACTGAAAGTGGTAAAATCGTTCCTAGCCGTATTACTGGTACTGCCGCTAAATATCAACGTCAACTTGGTCGTGCGATCAAGCGTGCTCGTTACTTAGCTTTATTACCATATACTGATTTACATAAGTAACCTAAAAAGGGGTTTTGAAAATGGAAGTAATACTTCTTGATAAAATCGCCAAATTAGGCGGCCTTGGTGACAAGGTATCAGTTAAATCTGGTTATGCACGTAACTTCTTATTACCGCAAGGTAAAGCAGTTTTTGCATCTGAAGCTAACGTTGAACATTTTGAAGCACGTCGTGCTGAAATTGAAACAGCATTAGCAGCAACTTTAAAAGCTGCTGAAGCTAAAGCTGCTAAAATCGTTGAATTGGCTGAAATCACTATCGCATCATCTGCGGGTGAAGAAGGCAAATTATTCGGTTCTATCGGTACTAAAGATATTGCTGATGCAATTACTGAAGCAGGCGTTGAAGTAGCGAAAGCTCAAGTGCGTATGCCTTTAGGTACAATCCGTGAAACGGGTGAATTCGAAATCGCAATTCACTTACACAACGATGTTGATACTAACATTAAAGTTGTTGTTATCGCTGAAGCTTAATTTAGTTCGCTAAATTACGTTGATAAAATACCGTTATTTCTTTTTAAGAATAGCGGTATTTTTTTGCCTATTGTTTCCGATAGTATAAATATTTATGCCTGTAAATTATCACTGTAAAATAATTCCCCTCTAAAATATCATCAAAAAGTAGGCATATTCCAGTCGTTAGCGTTAAGTAAACCTCGTTCAATTAAACCGCCAATACCTTGTAAACCACCAGTATGTAATAAGACGAGGCGATGTCCTTTAGGAAAGTACTGCTGATCTATTAGGTCTAATAACGCTAAAATCATTTTTCCTGAGTATACAGGTTCAAAAATGAAACCTGTTTGTTGGCTAAAGCTTAATATTTTTTCCACATCTTCTTTACTAAATTTAGCATAACCGCCACGGTGAAATTCTGGCATTATTTGCCAATTATTGAAATGTAGATTATCACCGAGCAGGCTATTTACTTGTTCTGTTAAGTAACCATCTTGCTTTAATACGCCAATCCCTAAAAGATTATGCTGATTATTATCTGCTTTTATAAGTCCGGCTAATGTACCACCACTACCGACAGGCGTTACTAAAGTATCAAATTCACATTGTTGATTTAATTCAGTTATTACTTCGCCAACGCCAGCTAATGCTAAGGTGTTACTGCCGCCTTCAGGCACAATTAAATAGCCAGGGTATGTGAGTTGTAATTGATCTAAGTACTCCTTGTTTTCACGAAGTCGATAGGATTTTCTGTCAACAAAGTGCAGTTCCATGCCCCATTGTTGCGCCATCGAGAGGGTGAAATTACTCGCATATTCTTTTTCACCACGAATAATGCCGATACTTTTTAACCCCTGCTGATGGCAAGCAAAGGCGAGGGCGTGAATATGATTAGAAAAACTACCACCAAAACTTATCACACCAATATAGTTATGTGCTTGGGCGTGGCGTAAGTTAAATTTTAATTTACGCCATTTGTTGCCAGATATTATCGGATGAATAATGTCGTCTCGTTTGATCGAAACAGAGAGTTGATGCTTCTCAAATAAAGGATGGATGATTTTCTGTAAAGGAGATTCTGTTTTCATAAAAGGTAATGTTATTCTTTACTTAAATATAACTACTCGATAAAAAACTTGCGCCTTCAATGGAATAGGGGATAATGATTTATAGACATCTGACTATAAATAATAATATTGATAAATGTCACTTATTAAAAAAATAAATAATTTTTTCTCCAAAGTTGAGTCCAAAGACTTGTTAGGTGTAAGTTTACATCAGCATTCTTTTGCCTTTTTTTCCTGTCCAGAGCAGGGAGAATCTCAGTTTCAACAAATTAACTCGCCATTGGCAGAGCATCCTCAACAGATTAAAATTCAAAAAGAAAAATATCAGTTGCAAGGGCAATGTCATCTAGTGCTGGCTTCATCACAAACCCAAATATTGCAAGTCGACAAACCCAATATTCCCGATAATGAATTAAACGCCGCTTTAAAATGGCAGATTAAAGATCTCGTTAACCATTCTCCAGAAGATATGGTACTCGATTATTTTGACGGTCCAACACTTTCTGGTGGCAATGAAAAAATAAACGTTGTTTGTGCTTCTAAAAAGGAATTATTAGCCTTAATTGGTCCACTTAATCAAGATGGGCTAATATTGAAGACGATTACTACCGAAGAATTCGCCTTTGCCAGTTTATTGCCAGTGAAAGATGATGCCTGTTTAATGGTATGTCAGCAACCTAACGAAGAAATAATTTTATTGATCGTTAAGCAAGGCAAAGTATTCTTCTCTCGTCGTTTACGTGGTTTTGCTCATATTGCAACCAAAACAGAAGAAGAGTTATCGTTTGGCATTGTTGATAATTTAAACCTTGAAATTCAACGCTCAACTGACTATTTTGAACGTCAATTAAAACAAGCACCTATACGCAGTATTGAAGTTATTGTGCCGATGGCTAATGAGGCGTTACTTGCACGTAAATTGGCTGAAAACACCAATGTTGCTGTGAACTTATTCACCATGCCTGAAGGTTTTAACCATGCACGAGAGTTTGCGGTAAGCTTAGGAGCAACAAAATTGAATAATATGGAGCCAATAAAATAATGGCAAAAAATTCAATTAATTTACTACAACAAGACTTATTGCCTAAACAAGTGCTGGTGACTTTACCCCGCGTTGTTATGCTTTGGTGTTTAACTCTCGTCTTTATGTTGTCTTGGACTTTTTTCAACCTTTATCAAGTAACTGAATTGACGGCTAAGTACGTAGCGCTTTCTCAAATAAAAACTAATCAAGATAACCAACTTGCTCAACTAGAAAATAAGCTCAAAGCGAACAGGGCAGACGTGACAGTGCTTGAAGAACTAGCAATGTTGAAACTTGTTTTGAAAAATAAAAGTGTGCTACTGAATGAATTAACTGACCGCACTCATACTTCGGTGGCAGGTTTTGCCTCATCGATGACAGAACTGTCTTTAATGCATCATAAAGACATTAGTTTGCAGCATGTTAATATTACTTATCAAGATTTAACGTTTTCTGGTGTGGCGCGAACGCCAGAAGCGGTACCCGCATGGTTAGCTAAATTTGAAACATCAAAGTTTTTATCAGGTAAATCATTTATTAATTTTTCTCTTAACGAAAATGAGCAAAAGCTTACCGAATTTTTAGTTAGTTCTAAATCAAAGACCGGAGGCGCCGATGAATAAACAATGGCAAGCGTATAGTGAAAAATATTTAACGATTACTCCTCGTGAACAATATATGGTGTTATTAACTGGGTTAGTTGCCATTATATTTATTATTCATAACTTCTTTATTGATGATAACGCGCTAAAGATTGTTAAGCTTGATAAGCAAATTATACAAGTGAACAACGACAATCGAACAGCGAAAGCTTCTATATTAATTTTTGAAGAAGGCTTGTCAAAAGATCCTAACGAATCATTAAATAAGCAAATCTCACAATATAAAGATAAATTAAATAAGGTTGATGTAAATTTATTAAAACTTACCTCAGACTTAATAGACCCTGTTCAAATGCGTTACGCGTTAATGCAGTTATTAAAAACCCAGAAAGGTGTTTCTTTACAATCATTTCAAGTTATTGCTGCACAGCCGATGAACATCGCTAGTACAGCGACTGCGGTTACCGGTGATGGCACTAAAACGGTTGTCGTTAACTCTGACCAGCCAGAATTGATACTTTATCGTCATGCGATAAAAATTAAACTCAGCGGTAGTTACTTTCAATTACGTGACTACTTAACACAGCTGGAAGCATTATCTTGGAAGTTTTTTTGGCAAGAGTTTACTTACCAGCTAAAAGAATACCCAGTGAGTGAGTTAGAAATAGAAATGTACAGCTTAAGTACTAAACGGGAGTTTATAGGTGTTTAAAATCTTAACTTTCAACAGTATTTTTTTTATAATTTTGCTGACTTCTATTGTGGTTAACGCTCAAGATGTTGACCCAACTAAACCGCTTTCAGGTACTGATTTTTCATCAATGAGCAAAGCTCAAACGACACCGAAAGCAGAATTAATATTAGAAAGTATTATTCATGGTGTAGAAGTACACACAGCTGTTATTAATGGCCAAGTGTTAAAAATAGGTGATTTTATTCGCCAGTATGAATTAGTAGCTGTGAACAATACCAGCGTGGTCTTACGTTCAGCAGAGAAACGCTTAAAGCTCAGTGTTTTTTCTAGTGTCGTGGTTAAATCAAAATGAAAAGATATGATCAAATGAAAAACACTCAAAGAAAATTTTATTGTTTCACCTTACTGTTAACTTTGTTTGGTTGTCAAACGGCGCCAGATAAACCAACTGAAATGATTAATGCACTAGACAAAGCGATTGAAGAATCGAGTAAGCCTGCGCCTAAAGCATTGCAACAAGTGCCAAATGCTATTCAGCAAGAATTAATGCAACGTAATGTTAGCCAAGCTCGAGAGGGTTTATTGGCAGAAAAACGCTTAGAAATTGCCGCTAGCGATGTTAGCGCACAAGAGTTTTTCGCAGCCTTAGTCGACGAGTCAGCGTACAGCGTTGTTGTACATCCCGACGTAAGCGGTACGATTACCTTGAACTTGAAAAGCAGTACGCTTAATGAAGTGCTTGATGTTGTTGAAGAGGTTTATGGCTATGAAATTAGACGTAGTGGCAAAATAGTACAAGTTTACCCAGCCGGTATTCGCACTGAAACTATTCCACTAAATTATTTGTTTGTTAAACGCTCAGGCATGTCGAGTACTAGTATTAATTCTGGTGGCGTGTCAGAAAATGACCAAGGTAGTGGTAATAACTCAAATAACAGTTCAAACGGTAATTCAAACAATTCTGGTAATTCAGGTGGTGGAAACAACCAAAATAGTCAGCAAGGAAGTAGCGGTATTAATATTTATACTGAGACCACATCTGACTTCTGGGCTGAATTAAAAGAAACGCTAACGGTATTGGTAGGTTCTGAAGAAGGCCGTTCAGTTTTTGTTTCTCCGCAAGCAGGCTTAGTGACTGTTCGCGCTTTTCCAGATGAAATAAAAGTCATTAAGAGTTTTATTAACGATACAGAAACTCATTTACGTCGCCAAGTCATTATTGAAGCTAAGATTATGGAAGTTACGCTCAACGATGATTATCAGCAAGGTGTTAAATGGGATCAAATTTTAGGCAGTATTGGTAGCACTAACTTAGCTTTTTCAACGTCTGGCTCCATCGCTGGCAATGTTATTTCAAATACTATTGGTGGCACAAGTAACCTTACCATTAACAATAACGATTTTTCAGGCGTTATAGATTTACTCTCTACCCAAGGAAATGTTCAAGTATTGTCAAGCCCAAGAATTACCGCTACCAATAATCAAAAAGCGGTAATTAAAGTCGGTGGTGATGAATATTATGTTACTGAGGTTTCAAGTACGACGACTACCGGTACGTCAACTACTACTACACCTGAAATTAACCTAACCCCTTTTTTCTCAGGGATTGCTTTGGATGTTACCCCTCAAATAGATGGTAATGGTGAGGTTATTCTTCATGTTCATCCTTCAGTTACTTCAACTGATGAGCAGACTAAAGTTATTAAACTTGGCAGTGAAGAAATAATTTTACCACTTGCACAAAGTAGCGTGCGTGAGTCCGATACTATTATTCGTGCTAAATCAGGTGAAATAGTGGTGATTGGTGGGTTAATAGAAACACGTAAAGTGATGTTAGATTCAAAAACACCTTTTTTGGGCGATATTCCATTTATGGGAGAGTTATTTAAAAGTAAAAGTGAAACTACCCAGAAAAAAGAACTGGTGATCATGTTAAAGCCGATTGTTATTGGCCAGGATACTTGGAAAAATCAATTACAAGATGCTCGCTCATTATTGAAACAATGGTTTCCTGAGGAAAATGATTTTTCTCAAAGTGAAAAAGGTAGGTCTGATGATTCTAGCGACAATGAATAATAGCTAAAATCTATGTACCTTTACCACTTTGGTTTAACGGAACTTCCGTTTACATTAACACCAAATACTGCATTTTATGTAGGGTTAGAGCCGCATAACGAAGCGTTAGCTGTCTTACTAACCGCGCTAAAAACAGGTGAAGGCTTTATAAAAGTTATCGGTGAAGTCGGTACGGGTAAAACCCTACTTTGCCGTAAACTGCTTAATGAAATACCCGAACATTTTGTAACCGCTTATATTCCTAACCCTTATTTAAAACCTGATGAATTACGACGAGCGGTGGCGGTTGAATTAGGTATCAAACAAGCACAGCGAATGTCAGTGCAATTGCTTACTCAACGTATTCAACAGAGATTATTAGAACTTCATTTAGCCGGTCATTCGGTAGTGCTTATACTTGATGAAGCACAAGCTTTACCAGAAGAAAGCCTTGAGGCTTTACGCTTATTTACTAATTTGGAAACTGAAACACGTAAACTTTTGCAAGTTGTGCTGTTCGCACAGCCAGAATTAGATGAGCGCTTAGCGACGAAAAGATTTAGGCAGTTAAAGCAACGTATCACTTTTTCTTATAAATTACGTGCGATGACAGCGCCAGAAGTTCAACGTTATATTCAACATCGTATGCAAGTTGCTGGCTATAAAGGTGCTTCTTTATTTAGTGCCGCCATATCGAAGAAGGTGGCGAAAGTTAGTTTAGGGATCCCACGTTTAGTTAATGTGTTATGTCATAAAATGTTGATGTTAAGTTATGGCCAAGGTCAATATCAGATAACGAACAAGCATTTATCTGTAGCGATAGAAGATACCGAAGCAACAACTCAAGCGAGCAATGTTAAAGGCTATTTAAGTATTACGGGTCTGATCATTTCAGCCATCTTAATCGTCTATGTTTTAAAAAATTATGGAGTGATAGCTTGAGCGTAATTAACCAGATGTTAAAAGATTTAGATCAGCGTAAAGCTGAACAACAAGGTTCGAGTGATTTTACCGTACCTGTTTCTTCAGCGTCCTTAAATAAAAAAACTGTTTTTATCAGTTTACTGGTCATTATTTTATTAAACATTTGCGGTATTTTTGTTTGGCAAATGTATGTTGAAAACCAAACATTAAAAATGTCTAATTCTTCAGAAATCAATCGAGTTGGGAAAAAAGCCGAGCAAGATCAAGTCGTAATAAGTGAACACTTAGCGCAACCACCGAACAGCACTGAACCAGTAAACATGACCCAAAATAGCGTTGTAGCATCTAAACAGGCTAGTTTAAATAATAATTTGAAAAGAGAACAGCTAATTCAAGTTGACTTAAACCAAGCTAATTTAGCTGAAACTCTGTCTCAGAATATTACAACCGAAGAAGCGCCCAGTAAGATTGATGCACCAGAGACAAAAAATAGTGGCTTAGTGAATGACTCAAATATTCAACAAGCGTCAATTGACTCTTTAGCGCCAGTAGCGAAAAAATCAACATTAACAATATCTCGAAAAGCACTAACGCCTTATCAACTTGCTGAGCAAAAATTAAAACGTGCTGAGCAAGCGCTTGCCAACAATGATATTTCTAAAGCAGAGACTATGTTCGAAGATGTATTATTAGTTCTGCCAACACATAAAACAGCGAGAAAACATTTAGCGGCTTTATGGTTTGGCCGTCAATCTTATGCTGCTGCGTTAAACTTACTTTCTCAAGGCATTAACTTATCCCCTGATGATAGCGAATTTCGGGTGATGCAAGCTCGAATTTATTTACAGCAAAACAGACTACAACAAGCATTCGCCACTTTAAATAATATGCCGAATGTCAATGATGTTATTAATGTCGAATATCAGAGTTTACGCGCAACAACAGCGCAGCAACTTAAGGAATTCACATTTTCTGCACAAGCCTACCAAATTTTAGTTAATATCGAACCTACTTCGGGGAGATGGTGGTTAGGCTTAGGCGTAGCTTTGGACAGTAATAGTGAATTTAAGCAAGCAAGTACAGCGTATCAAAACGCATTAACTAAAACAGGGTTATCTGCAAGCGCTGAGAATTTTGCCCGTCAGCGTATTATCGAGTTGGGAGAATAATTATGGCAGCACCTAAATTAAAAATGCGCCTAGGCGATTTATTAGTACACGAGCATATCATTACTAATGAACAATTAATGCAGGCACTGAATAGCCAGAAAGCGACAGGACGAAAACTAGGTGATACCTTAATTGAACTTGGCCACATCGGCGAGCGTCAATTACAAGAGTTCTTAGCGCAACAGCTTAATGTTCCTTTCTTAGATATTAGTCAACGTCGAATTCCCAATGAAGTTGCTTCATTATTACCAGAGGTTCATGCACGTCGTTTACGCGCGTTAATCATTGAAGACGAAGGTGAAAGTGTCTTGCTAGGGATGAGCGACCCTGCTGATTTAAGTGGTCTAGACCAGCTTGAAAGAATGCTTGCTCCGAAAAAAATAAACCTTGCTGTAGTCATGGAGTCACAGCTTTATCAAGCATTTGATGGCTTGTATCGACGCACAGCAGATATAGAATCATTCGCCAGTCAGTTAGAAGAAGAGTATGAACAAACCACTGATTTCGATTTATCATCAACATTTTCAGATGATAGTGGTGATGCAACGGTTGGTAAATTATTACAATCGGTCTTTGAAGACGCGGTGCAGATGCGTGCCTCTGATATCCATATTGAGCCAGATGAAAATCTATTGCGCATTCGTCAGCGAATAGATGGTGTATTACAAGAAAATATTTTAAAAGAAAATAAAATTGCCTCAGCCATGGTTTTACGATTGAAACTAATGGCAGGCTTAGATATTTCAGAAAAACGTTTACCACAAGATGGCCGTTTTAATCTTCAAATTAAAGGCCATAATATTGATGTGCGTATGTCTACTATGCCAGTACAGTACGGTGAGTCGGTTGTTATGCGATTACTTGACCAGTCTGCAGGTTTGCTGTCTCTCGATAAAATTGGAATGCCTGCCGACTTAGTCGCCCGTGTTCGGCACCAAATTACCCGGCCACATGGTATGGTGCTAGTTACAGGGCCAACAGGTAGTGGTAAAACAACAACTTTGTATGGTGCGTTAACCGAACTTAACCAAGCGAGTAAAAAAATTATTACCGTGGAAGACCCCGTAGAATATCGTCTACCTCGGATAAATCAGGTGCAAGTCGCACCAAAAATCAATTTAAATTTTTCAACCGTGCTACGTACTGCGCTTCGTCAAGATCCCGATATTATTATGGTTGGCGAAATGCGTGATCAAGAAACGGTCGAAATTGGTTTGCGTGGCGCATTAACAGGTCACTTAGTGCTATCAACACTGCATACCAATGATGCCATTACCAGTGCCTTACGATTAATTGATATGGGCGCAGCGGGTTTTCTTGTTGGTAGTTCACTACGCGCGGTGATTGCACAACGTTTAGTACGCAAAGTCTGTGAATATTGCCTTGAAGACCATTCGCCAGACAGTCAAGAAATGATGTGGCTGACTCATCTTGCTGGCGATGAAGCCACAACAGCCAATTATAAAAAAGGTCGTGGCTGTCAGTCATGCCAGTATACAGGTTATAAAGGACGTATAGGTGTATTCGAATTATTAGAAATGAATGATGCGATGATGGCGGCTTTAAAACGTGATGATGCTGAAGCATTCACTGAATTAGCAAAAGCTAATCCTACTTTCACACCGATAGCACAAGCTGCATTTAATTATGCTAAACAGGGTATTATTAGCGCAGAAGAAGTACTTCGTTTAGTTGATAGTATTGACGTTCAGGGTTAAGAGTAGACTTACTTATGGCTATATTTAGTTACGTAGGCAGAAATGCTAGCGGCTCACAAGTTAAAGGGACAATAGAAGCAACAAACGCTAATACGGTTGCTGAGCAATTGTCACGTCAAGGCATTATTCCCGTTGCTATTAATCAATCAAAAGATAGCGGTTCAACTGATATAGCAAATATAGATATTGGTGATTTACTGGGCTTTTCTGTTATATCATTGGATGAACTCATTGTCTTTTGTCGACAAATGTATGCACTTGTTCGTTCGGGCGTGCCAATATTACGCGCGATCAACGGTATGGCAGAATCAAGTACATCTGATAAATTAAAAGTTGCTTTAACTGATATTGGTAGTCAATTAGAAGGGGGCTACACCCTTTCAACCGCTTTAAGTAAATACCCTAAGCTTTTCTCACCTCTATTTGTTTCGTTAGTCCATGTTGGCGAGAATACCGGACAGCTAGATGGTTCGTTCTTAAAGCTGGCCAATTATCTTGAACGAGAGCAAGACACCCGTAAACGAATAAAAACCGCCTTACGTTATCCAAGTTTTGTCCTCGGCGCCATTGTGATTGCTATGGTCATTTTGAATATTTTTGTTGTTCCTACATTTGCAAATATGTTTGCAAAATTAGGTGCTGACTTACCCGTGACTACAAAAATGCTAATTGCCAGTTCGAATTTCTTTTTAAACTACTGGCCTCATCTGCTTGTAGGAAGTGTATTTGGCTTCTTTGGCCTAAAAAATTATTTAAAAACTGAACGTGGTATGTATTTATGGGACCGATTAAAAACAAAATTACCGGTTGTCGGAGGGGTGATTGAACGGTCTATTCTGTCACGGTTTTCCCATACATTTGCCATTGTTCTTAAAGCCGGTGTTCCTTTAACAACAGGATTGACCTTAGTTGCAGACGCCGTAGATAACACTTATATGCGAGATAAAATTTTAGCCATGCGCGGTGGCATTGAAAGTGGAGATAGTTTATTGCGCTCAGCCAATGCCAGTAAGTTATTTACACCTCTCGTTTTACAAATGGTGGCTGTTGGCGAAGAAACCGGTCGAGTAGACGAGCTTCTAGAAGAAGTTGGTGATTACTATGAACGCGAGGTTGATTACGAACTGAGTACGTTAACGGCTCGTATTGAGCCGATAATGATCGCTATTGTTGCCGCTATGGTGTTGGTGCTTGCACTGGGTATATTTACTCCAATGTGGGACATGATGTCGGCCTTTAAAGGTAAATAGTGTTTGTCTTTAATTGTTACGTTTGATTATTATCAATGTAATGAGCCTATGACTTGAAACGTAGATCAATTTAGCTTGTTGATTTAATCGTTGAGGTATTTATAGCCTAATAATTTTTATGGATTAAGTTAGTTATAATATGACATTACAACAGGTAAGTGCTAAAAAGGGTAAGTCGTTAGCTGAAAACCTGATCATACTTGCTATGATTGGCTTACTTATGGCGACATTCCTCTATTATTTTTTTAAACAAGAGCAGTATTTATCACGTGTAGGTTTTGATTCTGTTGCCAATACATTTTCCGCACGAGTTATAGGTATTCATGCGCAATGGTTTATGGATAATAAACCTAGCTGGGTCTTGATCAAAGAAGCAACAGCAGTCAATGGCGATCGCGAAAATAATCGCATTGCCGTAAACAAATTGGGTTGGGTTGATATAGCCACTGTAAATAGCCTAAGTAATGAAAACGAGTGTCAGAAAATATGGCAACAAGTGTTAGCAACACCTATGATTTATATAAAACAGCCTATTTCAGCAGTAATAGTCAATATCAAAACTAATCAAGTGGGGCAGCAACAAAAATATCTTTGCCAATATAGCTTACCTTCGGGTGAATATTTTGAATATCACCCAAGCAACGGTAAGGTTACTGAAATAAAAATACATTAATAAAAAGCATTGAATTTGTTTTATATACGTTAATAATGCTATAAAAGTACACTAAGTAAGTGACTTTATTAGTAAATCGTTGTTAGAATCAATTTATAACACTAGTCAAAGCGCTAGCAAAACGATAGAAGAGGTTGTGATGAAAAAACAAGCAGGTTTTACACTCATTGAATTAGTCATTGTTGTGGTTATTTTAGGTTTCTTAGCGGTAACGGCCATTCCTAAATTTATTGATTTAACTGATCAAGCTAAACAAGCCAATATCGAAGGTATGGCAGGTGGTTTTGCAACAGGTATTTCTCTAGCTAGAGCTCAGTGGGAAGCTGAAGGGCGCACGACTACTGGCACAAATAACACCACAGTTTATGATGGTGTGAGTCTAACATTAACCACTGAAGCAGCAGGTGTACGTCCTGGTTATGTAACGGGTTTAACCGATGGGGCAACATTAGGTGGTGGCTTCGACGCAGCTAATTGTAAAGAAATTTGGGATAATATTTTTCAACAACCTCCAACACTAGAAACATTTGCTAACTCAGACAGTACAACAAATTATATTGTTGCTGAAACAGGTGATGTCGCTGACTCACATTGTATTTATTATTTAACAGAAACATTGAATAAAGACGCAACAACGGGTGCTTTTGTTGACCCGGGTGTAGCAAATATAGGCAACAATTTTACCTATTATCCTGCGACTAGTCGTGTAGAGATTAATATTGCAGTAATAAACTAATCGTTAGATAGATAAGAATTTAAAATTAAATTAAAAGGTAAATTATGAAAAAATTACAAAAGCAAGCCGGTTTTACGTTAATTGAATTAGTTATCGTTATCGTTATTTTAGGTATTTTAGCTGCAACTGCAGCACCTAAGTTTATTGATTTGACTGGAGATGCTAAGGCATCGGTAATTCAAGGCGTGAAAGGTGCATTAAACTCAGCTGCTGATCTAGCACACGCTAAAGCATTAGTTGCGGGTAAAACTAGTGCTGAATCAGCAGGTCAAGCGATCAGTGTTGGTTCTTCAAACATTCTTTTAAATTACGGCTGGCCAACGAATGCGTCTATTGGTGATTTAATTGATATTGACTCAGATATAACAGCAAGCATATCAGGTTCTTCTGCTACGTTTACACATGATGACGCGGCTGACGGAACAGAATGCTTAGCAACTTATACTAATACAGTAACAAATAGTGAAACTAGACCAACGATTGGCATTGATACTGATAAGTGCTAACTGGTAAGGCAATAAAAAACCGAGCATTGCTCGGTTTTTTATTATTAGATGTTTATTAATACATTAATCATCTTTAGACTTTATAATATTTATTCCCCAATCTTCAACGAGCGGATATGTGAATTTAGCTTCTTTTAAAACTCTCTGATATACAACTTCCTGTTTCAAGATACCTAAACACAACAATATATTTGAATAAATGCTCTTTCTTGGAGCATGTCTAACACGCTCAAGTCCCCAATTAATATATCGCTGTAAAACTTGAGGGCTTTTCTCTCGCAACCCAGCAACTAATGTATGCTCATAAATGTTTTTATCTAGCCTACTTTGCCAAGAGATAGGGTTTTCAATATCTAACAAACGCTCAATATTTTGATAACCATGTTTTTCATGTTCAACAATAATGTTGCCTGTGTGTAAGGTCGTTATCAAGAAAGGGAGGAAAATGATGGGAGACAATATAGATAGAAAACGGAGTAAAAAGGTCTTGTCTAATGAAATAACGTGCGTCTTAATGTTACTTTGTACATCAGTATACCAAAGTAACATAATAAAAATAAACCAGTGACTTATAGAGGTATAAAAAGGAAACTCTAATTGACTGTGCAGCAATAGAGGAGTAATCAAACCTAATATAGCTAAGCGCTTAGCTGACTTATTATTAATTTTAAGCCAGCTATTCATATAAGCAATAAAGAAAAAAATCATACCAAAAAACGCTACTATTCCTCCTTCACTAACCCAATATAAAACTTCACTGTGCGGGTGAGACAAATTTAATTCAGGTTTTCTAAACTTAGGGTCTAATATTTTATGCTCGTTATATCGGTCTAAGAACTTGCGTTCAAAGTTACCGTAACCAACGCCTAAAAAAGGATTTTCTTTTATTATTAAACTTGTTACATAAAAGTTGTAAGGCCTTGTGCCTTCTGACTGATAACTGCTTTCACCTCTTTTAGCTACATTACTATCATCAAAGCTTTGCATTGCAGCTAAAGTAGAAATGATTATAAATAGGAAATTAATCCCCAGTTGTTTTTTATTTATAAAGCATAAAAAAGGGCTGATAAAGGCTAGTACTAGAAGTGTTGCGAAATGTCCGGTTCTTGACTGCAATACCACCACTAAAAAGGTCGCGGAGAATAAGCAGGAATAACAGAGCGCTTGTTGATATTTATCTATGGAAAATGTTTTTGATGAGACTGATAAATACAGTGCAATCGCAATGCCTGTCGCCATAAAACTTGCCATTACATTCGGTTGTAAAAAACTGCCATGAGGCCGACTAATTCCTACCGTATAACCTCCCCAATCACCTGTTTCTAAAATAAAATACTGTACTAAGCCAAAACTTGCTTGTAGAGCAACAGCTATTAATATCCACCATAAAATTTGTTGGGGGTTTATTCTTAATTCATCAAATTGATATAAACATAACAGAAGCAATAAACCACCAGCCAAACCTAGTAAGCGTGGAATAGCGTGGTCACTGAACTCACTGCCATAAAACATAGGCACACATAAACACAGAAACCCCAATAAACTGTAAAGCTGTAATTTACTAAGAATGACTTTTTTGTTAATGGTAATTTGCCAAAGACCTAAAGAAATAAGTATGGTGGCGATTAACCAACCAAAAACATTGAATGACAAATAAAGCCCTGTGCCACCGGGTGTTTCTAAAACTATGTGCATGGCAAAGCAGAAGTATAAAATGAGAAAAAATCGGAAATAGGGAAAAAGGCGCAATGGTATCAAATGAGTAAAAAAACAATATACAAAGACTAATGGTGTTCACTAGTATTTACAATATCTTATCGCCAGATTGTTTGTTAGGTGCAAGATATATTTTTTTTGATAAATGTTATATGCTATCAAATGATAATAAATTGAATTTTTAAACAAAAGTGAAAGACCGATGAAGTCTATGAATACACTAAAACAACCAAAGAAAAATCAGCAAGGATTTACCCTGATTGAGTTGGTGATCGTTATTGTTATTTTAGGCATTCTTGCAGTAACAGTAGTACCCAAGTATATAAACTTAACTGCCGATGCCAATACCGCGACATTACAAGCAGTTAAGGGTTCATTAGAAGGTGCATCAGCGCTTGTTTATAGTAAATCCATTGTTGCTGGAAATCAAAGTGATAGAACGGCTTCAATTACTTTAAAAGATGGTAACTCTCTTGCTATTAGTTATGGTTACCCTGTAGTACCAAGATCTCCTGGAGTTTATTGGCGTAGATTAATCAATTTAGGAGATGACTTTGTGATTAGTGCTAATAATACGGGGGCAATTTTAACTATTTATCCTGCAAATATTGACGCCCCAACGAGTTTAACGTCACCTT
The DNA here is from genome assembly GCF_014077405.1 of Colwellia sp. BRX10-9. NCBI lineage: Bacteria > Pseudomonadati > Pseudomonadota > Gammaproteobacteria > Alteromonadales > Colwelliaceae > Colwellia > Colwellia sp. BRX10-9. The sequence continues at coordinate 134,666 of NZ_JACGVV010000007.1, forward strand.
GTATGGTCACTTTTCAGGGATCCGTAGGGAAAGATATAGCACCTGTAATAAGTATTTTTGACTGTATTTAATTTATAACTATTTTAAGAGATGATTTGTGAGCATAAATAAACTTATCACCAATCAAAGAAAATTACTGAAACAACAAGGTTTCACAACAATTGAGTTAGTAGTTGTCATTATACTCATTGGTATACTCGCCACGACCATTATTCCAAAAATGCAAACTTCTGGTGGCTATGAAGAAATCACCTACCAAAACGAAACCGTAACTAAACTGCGTGGTATTCAATTACGTACCATGCAAGATACTTCAGCTAATCAATGCCACCTTGTTTTAATTACTAACGATAAGTTAGGCATTCCAGATGATAGCTGCAGCAGTTTTGTAAATAATAATATCAACAGCACGACTATCGTTAAAATTATCGATGATACTGTTAATTTTCAATATGCAGGTGGTACAACGCCATTTTCATTTGATCATTTAGGTCGGCCGATTAATTGCTCTTCTCCTTGCCAAGTTAGTATAGTTGGTCAAGAACAAACGCTCATTGTTGCTATTAACGAGCAAGGTTATATTTATGCTGTTAACTAATCGTATGAGTGCGAAAAAAAATTATAAGCAGAAAGGTTTTACGCTGATTGAGCTTATTGTTGGTATTGTCGTGCTATCTATTACCTATGCAGTGTTAACAAGTTTAATTTATCCAATGGCAAGTCAAAGCGCCGCACAAGTTCACCAGATCAGAGCCGCAGAATTAGGGCAATCGATGATTAATGAAATTTTAGGTAAAGCGTTTGATGAGAACTCTGATATGTCTGGTGGTTTTGTCAGGTGTGGCGAAATATCTGCGCTTAGTTGCACAGCTTCGAGTAACTTAGGAGCTGAGCCTGGTGAACAACGTAATAATTTTGATGACGTAGACGATTACAACTCAATTAATTTTGGCGATGAAATTGTAAATTCCTCAGGCAATAGTCTTGCTGATATTTATATGGGTTTTAATATGAATGTTTCAGTCATCAATGATAGCGACTATAGCGGTGAATACCAATCAGCTACAGATAATGAAAAAACAGCAAAATTAATTACTATTACTGTACGCAGCCCGCAAAACGATGATTATTTTTTTTCGGTATATAAGGCGAACTTCTAATGCTAATTCGTTTTAGGCAACCATATAGCACTGTAAAAAAAATTAAGGATGCTTCTTTGTTAAAAAGAGTACCTTTGAGAAGTACTAATTTTAAAGGTAAAGCTTCAAAAGGTTTTACCTTGATTGAACTTATCATTGCCATGGTATTACTGGGCATATTATCGGTAGGAGTAAGTAGCTTCTTACAGTTTGGTAGCCAGTTATATGCTGATGCTACTGCACGTGATCAAATATTATCGTCTGCTCGCTTTGCCATCGAAAGACTTAACAGAGAGCTTAGGGCCTCATTGCCTAATAGTGCACGAATAACTAATACTTGTTTAGAGTTTATGCCAATTAAAGCAAGCGCTGTATATGTTGATATACCTGTTTCTCCAGATTCAGCAAGTGATGAAATTACTATTGTACCCGCTTCAACTACTGTCAGTAGTGCCGATATTATAAACTTTAATGTCATTGTTTACCCGGTTGTGGCAAACGATGTTTACCTTAAATCAAATAAGAAGTTTTATCCTATTGATAGTGCAGCTTATTCAAGCGATCGTACTATTGACCCACATGTTTTAACCTTAGAATACTCAGTGCTTTTTGCTGAGGATTCCGCAACGAATCGGGTTTATTTTATTGATGATTCAGTGATGTATTGTATTGAAGGTAGTGGTGATAATAATAATTTAATAAGATACGATGTTACCGGGCATAGTAATGCAGGTGAACCACTTGGTTTAATTAACCGGGCTATAATGGCTGAGTTTTTAACAGATGATTCAGCATTTAGTACCGATGGCGCTAATTTACAACGTAATGCGATTGTATCTATTCGGCTACATTTTATGAGGTTATTTGAAGAAATTGTTTTTGATAATGAGATACAGGTGCCAAATGTTCCATAATCCAGTTCATCATTATAAATATGCTGCAAACCAAGTCAAAAGTAAGCAAGAAGGCAGTGCAATTGTTGTCGCTATTTTTGTTATTGTTGTCTTGGCATTACTGGGGGCGGGGCTAGTAAAAATACTATCCTCAAGTGCGGAATCTGTTGCCTATGAAGTTATAGGCACCCGTGCTTATGCGGCAGCACAGACAGGTGCTCAATGGCAGTTACTAGAAGTTTTTCCACACGATACTAATGTTAAAACGGCTTGCAAGAGCAATATTATTGTACCTGATTTTTCGAATGTTGAAGGCTTGTCTTCTTGTCAAGCAACAGTAACCTGTAAGGACGATGGTGTATTTGATGGTACAACATATTATGTGATTACCAGCGTTGGCCAATGTTCAATTGGAGGTGTTGTTACCTCTCGAACTGTTCAGATAGAGGCAAGAAGTTTATAACACTCTTATGGAAAACACTTAAATCAAGTGTGATTTAAGTGTTAGGTTTTTTTACAGTTAGCTTTGTTGATTATATTTTTACCTCACTATCCTATTGTTTTTTATTGCCTTTAATTGGTTGGCATGACTTATGCTCTATTGTTGGTTAAGTAGTAAACAAGTGTACTGATGTTCTTCATTAATTGAGGTTTATAATGATTAAGTTTTCTTTAAAATTTACCACGTTTATTTTTTTATTTTTATCTAATGTTGCCCACTCAGGGCTAATCAAATCTGAGCTCACTCAGGATAACTATGTCACTATTGGCGGCTTAGACTGGACTTGGGCGTCTGCTGAGAATGCGTCGTGGGCCAGTAATACTATTTATACGCCTGATTCAATTGACAGTCTTAATGGCTGGGATCGTAAAGGATGGAGACATGCTGAATCTTCTGAGTTATTAATATTTATAAATAATAGAGATATTGCAGACTTTAGTTACTTAAATGCTTCAAATGAACTTGTATACAAGAATTCATTTGTGTTTTGGAATACTGCTATTACAGAGGTATCTGATATAGATGTTGATGGTTTTAATGCAGGACTAATTGAGACCTACTTAGTGGGTGATAACAATACAAGTAGCTGGGCATATGAAACTTTTTACGTTCGCAATACCCCAGCTCAAGTACCTGAACCTACAACAATTATGATTTTTGCCATTGCTTTAATCGCATTATCCATGAGAAATCGTGTAATTCAATAGTTTCGAATTTGTAGCGTTTACGTGCAAACAGCCTCGTCAATGCGGGGCTTTTTATTGCCTTAAAATAATTATATAGACCTATATTAAGCTCGTTAAATTTATTTGAAAAGACGTGCCGATAAAAAATAGCTGGCTTTTAAGCCGAACATTCATCTTTATTCATTAGTCATAGTGAAATTTCATTCACCGATAAATATGATTAATTAGCATGGTTATTTCGTGGTAAAATGCTGAAATTTATTAAATAGGTTATCTAAAAAGATTGATTTGTAATTCGAAGCGAGTACAAAAATATTTTGTCATTTTATGGTAATAATTAGGGAACTATTGGTGTTGAATACAAGACTAAAGATTGGCGAAAGTGTAACTGCACCGCAAAAGTAAGTAACATAACCGATAAACGTAATTGTGCAATTGTAACATTTTGTCCAAATCGAGAAAATGTTACTGTGACTTTTTAACAAGAATGAGGGATTTAATACATTATTGATTAACAATTCCCTCAATTTTGGCTTAGTCATTAAAAATATGCTAAAAAAGTGATGTTTTTTATCATTCAAACAACACAAATTTGAAACACTCAGGTATGATTAGCCCATATAATATATTATTAACAAACTTGACAAAATGCTCATTGATTAACTCAATGCTTTGTTGAGAATAAAAGAGATTAATTCTCTTTTTATAACACTTTAGGATATTTAGATCTTATGTTTAAAAAATTACGCGGCATGTTTTCTAATGATTTATCAATAGATTTAGGAACGGCGAACACACTTATTTATGTAAAAGATCAAGGCATCGTTTTGAATGAGCCTTCGGTAGTTGCTATTCGCCAAGACCGCTCTGGTGGTTCAAAAAGTGTAGCCGCAGTAGGTTCTGCTGCAAAACAAATGCTGGGCAGAACGCCAGGTAATATTGAAGCTATTCGCCCAATGAAAGATGGTGTTATCGCTAACTTTTTTGTTACTGAAAAAATGCTGCAATACTTTATTAAACAAGTTCACAGTAATAATTTTTTACGCCCAAGTCCTCGTGTACTTGTTTGTGTTCCTTGCGGTTCTACTCAAGTTGAACGTCGCGCTATTCGTGAGTCTGCACTTGGTGCTGGCGCCCGTGAAGTTTATCTTATTGACGAACCAATGGCTGCGGCTATTGGTGCAGGTATGCCCGTTTCAGAAGCTACAGGTTCGATGGTAGTTGATATTGGTGGTGGTACCACTGAAGTCGGTATTATTTCATTGAACGGTGTGGTTTATTCTTCTTCTGTACGTATCGGTGGCGATAAGTTTGACGATGCCATTATCAATTACGTACGTCGTAATTTTGGTAGTTTAATTGGCGAAGCAACCGCTGAGCGTATTAAACATGAAATTGGTTCAGCCTACCCAGGTGAAGAAGTATTAGAAATTGAAGTACGTGGCCGTAACTTAGCTGAAGGTGTTCCTCGTAGTTTTACGTTGAACAGCAATGAAATATTAGAAGCACTACAAGAACCACTAACCGGCATTGTTAGTGCTATTATGGTTGCTTTAGAGCAAGCGCCACCAGAACTAGCCTCTGACATTTCAGAACGTGGTATGGTACTTACTGGTGGTGGCGCATTATTACGTGACTTGGATCGTTTATTAATGGAAGAAACTGGCATTCCTGTTGTCGTTGCTGATGATCCACTTACGTGTGTGGCTCTTGGTGGTGGTAAAGCGCTTGAGATGATTGATATGCACGGCGGCGATTTATTCTCTTATGAATAAGTAACCTTCCGTCTGTCGTTGTAGGGTAAATTTAGCGGGTAGAAGTACTTATTGACTGATGTCATCTTGTATCTATTACTTAAATTTACCTATGTAGCTTAACGATGACCATTCCCTAAATAAATTTTAGGTTTATATGAATCCAATATTTAAACATGGCCCTTCCCCTCAGCACCGACTCTTGTTGGTGCTGTTTTGTTCTGTGTCTTTAATTTTTTTCGATCACAAAATGAATAGCTTTGAAAATATTCGAGGTTATTTACAGTCTCTGGTCAGCCCCTTACAGTATTTAGCGACGACTCCTAAGCAAGTCATGACTTGGGCTGCCGAAAATATTGTTACGCGGCGACAACTACTCAGTGATAACCAGCAATATAAAGTTGAAGAATTGCGTTTTCATCAACAACTATTAGAACTTGAAATTATCAAGAAAGAAAATACGCGGTTGCGTTTATTACTGGCCTCGCCGATACGTGGTGAAGTAAAGAAAATGGTCGCTGAAATAATATCAGTCGACTCTGATCCGTATAGTCAGCAAGTCGTTATTAACCGTGGCAGTGATGATGGTGTCTTTGAAGGTCAACCTGTTATTGACGATGAAGGTATTGTTGGGCAAGTATTACATGTGGGTATTAATAGTAGTCGGGTTATTTTAATTACTGATGTCACTCACGCCGTACCTGTTAGAGTTAGTCGAAATGGTGTGCGTTTAGTCGCTTCAGGAACAGGACAAATAGACAGATTAACCCATAATTTTGTGCAACACAGTACGGATGTTCGCACGGGTGATTTATTAGTAACTTCTGGTCTTGGCGATAAGTACCCTGAAGGCTATCCTGTTGCACGAGTGACCAAAGTTTCACAGAATGATGCAAATGCCTTTGCTTTAGTACAAAGTCAGCCGGTCGCTAAAATTGATCGATTACGCTATTTATTATTGCTGTGGCCTGAAAAAGCATCAGAGATTTTTGCGCCTTCGCAAAAAGTAGTAACACCAAACGTACCTGATAATAAAAAAAGTGAAGATAACACAGGACTAAATAATGTCGATACGTAACCTTTTGATTATTATTTTTACGACGGTTATCGCTTTAATAGCCAGCATTATGCCATTACCCCAGAGTATTGATGTTTTTCGTCCAGACTGGGTGTTAGTGGTATTAGTATACTGGTGCTTAGCCTTACCCGCGCGTGTTAATGTTATAACCGCTGGTTTTGTTGGCTTATTACTTGATGTTTTACTGGGGTCTATTCTCGGTGTGCACACGATGGCGATGGCTCTTGCTGTTTATATTATCGCGGGCAACTTTCAAAAAATTAGAAATTTCTCTGTTTGGCAACAATCACTCATTGTTGGTGTTTTATCGGCGTTATATCATTTAATTGTTTTTTGGATGCAACGGTTTTTAACTGATGCCGTGTTCTTACCTAGTTATTTATATCCGGTGATCACAACTATTGTACTGTGGCCTTGGGCGTTTTTATTATTAAGAAAAGTACGCCGTCACTTTCGTATTACTTAACCCCTGTTATTGACCCGTTAACTGAGTAATTTTTCTATGAAGCCCGTTTTAATTTTAGCGTCACAGTCACCACGAAGAAAAGAATTACTTAGCCAACTGGGTTATCAATTTCAAACTATTTCTGCTGATATCGATGAAAGCATCATCGACAATGAATCACCGAGCGATTATGTGTTACGTTTGGCGATTGAAAAAGCGACGGTAGTCTCAAAAAATCAAGTAGCAGGCAGTGTCGTGCTCGGTTCTGATACTAGCGTTATTTTCGACAATCATATTCTTGGTAAACCTGAGAATATTGCAGCATGCTGTCAACAACTGCTAATGTTATCAAACAACACTCACCAAGTACTGACCGCCATTGCCGTTGTAAAAAACAAACAAATATTATCCGCGGTTATTTCTACGGATGTTACCTTTAAAAAATTGTCTGTTGAAGAAATTAAGCGCTACTGGCATACCGGTGAACCTCAAGATAAAGCAGGCTCGTACGGTATTCAAGGTATTGGTGGACAATTTGTGACACAAATTAAAGGTAGTTATTCTGCTGTAGTCGGTTTACCTTTATATGAAACAGCAAAATTATTGGCTGAGTTAGGTTTACCTACCCCTGTTCAAGACCAAACAAGCCCCCTCAGCGACGGAGAAATTTTATGAGCGGTGAATTACTGATTAATGTAACCCCAAGTGAAACTCGAGTTGCGCTAATAGAAAATGGCGTATTGCAAGAAGTTCATGTTGAACGTGAATCTCGTCGTGGTTTGGTTGGCAATATTTACCTAGGTAAAGTTATTCGGGTTTTACCGGGTATGCAAGCAGCCTTTATTGATATTAATTTAGAAAAAGCCGCGTTCTTACATGCTTCAGACATCAACACTAAACTCATTATTAGTAATGACGATTTGCCCGCTGACCACGTACCTGACATTAGAGCGTTAGTGCATGAAGGCCAGCAAATTGTGGTTCAGGTCATTAAAGATCCACTGGGCACCAAAGGAGCGCGCTTAACCACAGATATTACCGTAGCCGCTCGATATTTGGTGTTAATGCCAAATGCTAATCATGCGGGCATATCACAACGTATTGAATCTTCAAAAGAGCGCAATCGTCTCAAAGATATTATTACGCCATATTGTAGTGAGGAACACGGCTTTATTGTTCGAACGGCTGCTGAAGGTGCTGATGAAAAAGAATTAAAACATGATGCTGAATTTTTACGTCGTGTCTGGAAAAAAGTGCAAGACCGTAAAAAAAGAAAGCAAATGAAAGCGCCTATCTATCAAGATCTTTCATTAGCATTTCGTGTACTCCGTGATTTTGTTGGTATTGATCTTGAACGAATTCGTATCGATTCAAAACTGACTTTTGAGCAGTTGCGGGAATTTACCGAAGAATTTGTCCCTAATTTAACCCCTTTTTTAGAAAATTACCCAGGGGAGCGACCAATCTTTGACTTGTTTGATGTCGAAAATGAGATACAAAGAGCGTTGCATAGAAGAATTGAATTGAAGTCGGGTGGTTACTTAATTATTGATCAAACCGAAGCGATGACCACGATTGATATAAATACCGGTGGATTTGTCGGCCATCGTAATCTAGAAGAAACTATTTTTAATACTAATTCAGAAGCCACACAAGTCATTGCTCGACAGTTGAGACTGAGAAATCTAGGCGGCATTATTATTGTCGATTTTATTGACATGAACAGTGCAGAGCACCAAAAACGTGTGTTACACAGTTTAGATGTAGCGATGGCGAAAGATAATGTTAAATACAGTATTAGTAAGTTTTCTAAGCTTGGCTTAGTAGAAATGACCCGTAAACGTACCCGAGAGAGTCTAGAACATATATTGTGTGGAGAATGTTCAGTGTGTTCAGGTCGAGGGCATTTAAAAACTGTTGAAACCGTTTGTTTTGAAATTTTGCGTGAAATAGTACGAGTAAATCGCGCCTATGATTCAGATAAATTCACTGTTTATGCTTCTTCTGCAGTAAGTGAATCACTAATTAATGATGAATATCATCACCTTGCTGAGTTAGAAGTTTTCATCGGTAAGCAAATTAAAGTTCAGACAGAAACCATGTATAATCAAGAGCAGTTTGATGTGATTATGATGTAATTAAAAACTATCGATAAAGGCCATTAGGGTCTTATTGTTACTTAAACTTAGGTTTATAGTTCCAGACTAAACCTAAGTACCTACATCCGTGTAGGCACATGTTTACAGTTCCAGACTAAACCTAAGTACCTACATCCGTGTAGGCAATTTAGTATATTGGCTTCAAAACCTGATTTGACGGTAAATAAATCAATCACCGTAAGTTAAAAATTAAGATAATTAAGTGTGTAGTAAATTCATTTTATGAGTATTTCAGCTTTTTCGAATCGTTGGTTAAATCGACTGTATAAAGTATTGGCAATTTTGTTGGTGCTTTTTGCGGTACTGATCAGTGCGTTTCGTTTATCTTTGCCCTACGCACATAATTTTCATCAAGACTTACAATATTATCTCAATGAAACTTATGACAGCAATGTAAGCATAGGTTCGTTGAGCATGGATTGGGAGGTTGACGGGCCGACGATAGTTGTTGAAAAAGTTAATGTACTAGATACTCAAACCGCTAATATATTTGTGTCTCGCATGGAATTGACTGTTGATTTCTGGGGAAGCTTACGCCATCAAAAATTGATTTCTCAAGATATAACCTTAGCAGGTGTACAAGTTTTTTTTGATAAAGCATTATTAACGTCAAAAGATCAAAACGCGGAAGATAGTTCGGTTATTGCTACCATCAGCGATGTATTGTTTCAGCAAATTAATCGCTTTTCATTAATAAACAGTAATATCACCATACAAGATGAGTCAAAAACGCGAACCTTTTTAGTCGACCAACTTGCTTGGGTCAATAACGGTAATCATCATCGAGCTACGGGTAGTATGCTTATTGACGGGCTAACATCTAATAATATTAAATTTAATCTTGATGCATCAGGACAAGACCTTCGTGATTTAAGTGGTCAACTATACTTTGAAGCGAATAAGCTTAATGTAACTCCGTGGCTAGATACTGTTTTTGCTATCGAAAATGACAAAACTTATTCATCGGTTAATTTTAGTGCTTGGTATACCTTAAACAAAGGCAAAGCCAACAGATTACAAATCGCATTAGGCGATAATGAAGTGAGTTGGCTTTTTAAAGATGAATTACACAGTATTCGTATCGACGAAGGTAATATCTTGGTTGAAAATTTTGACGATGCTAAAAATATAAACACTACGACCACACCATTACAGTTCTACACCAACAATAAGGCTTGGCAGCCATTAACCATCAACACGAAAAGAACGGCCAATGGCCTACTTACGTATATTTCTTCATTAGAGCTGTTTGGTTTAGCTGACCTTTATCCACTTTTTTCTGGCCACCCAGAAAGTGAAACATTATTAAATGATCTTGCTCCGGTTGGACAGATAACCGACGTTTACTTGCTCAATAATGACGATGATATTAAAGCCGTAGCGCAATTTTCGGATGTTACCTCTTCGTTTAGTCAAGGGATCCCCGGCGTTGAAAATGTCAGTGGTGAACTTACCTTCACTCAAAAAAACTTGCAGGTTAAGTTGTTAGCTCAAAATGGAGAGCTAGATTTTGACCAACACTTTCTTTATCCCATTCCATACCAATCGATTGCTGCACAAGTTAATGTCGACTTTAATCATGCTGAACTATTAGTGAAAGTTCAGCAAATCGAAATGATATCAGAACAACTTAATGCTACCGCCGATGTAGAAATTAAAGCGCTAGAAGATGAAACAATCACGATGGCATTACTCGCTAATGTGCATCAAGGTGACGCTAAGCTCGCAAACTATTTTTACCCACATCTATTGATGGGACAGGAGCTGGTAGATTACTTAAACTTAGCCATCATTGACGGAGAATTCGCACAAGCGCAAGTGCTTTTTAATGGGCCACTCGATAAATTCCCATTTGAAGATAATAGCGGTATTTTTGTTGTTAATGCAGAATTGGTCAAGAGTAAATTTCAGTTTGATCCAAGTTGGCCGGTGATTAATGATTTTGATGCAAACTTAAATTTCACTAACAACAGCATGCTAATTACGGGTCGAGGTGGTGAGCTTACTGGCATAGACGTTACCGGTGTTAAGGTTGCTATTGATGATTTAGCTGGCCAACAAATATTAACAGTTGCCGCGAATTTTAAAGATACCCAAGCCAATGCAGTAAGTGACTTAATGAACAATAGTCCGTTGGCCGACACGGTTGGAGAGACACTAAACCAGCTACAAGTATCAGAAAACATTTCAGGTAGCTTTGCACTAAATTTACCTTTAAATGATCTTGATAGTGCTGTGGCAAGTGGCAAGGTTGAGTTCAAGAATAATAAAATAGCATTGCAAGCACCTGCCATGAACTTTACGGAAGTGAATGGTGAATTGAGCTACGAAAATGATGTAATAAAGACGCAAGGACTGACATTAAATTGGCGAGAAATGCCCTTAGTACTGAAAGTAGAAGCCCAGGATACTAACCGTAAATATTACCAAACATTGATTAACCTACAAGCGCAGTGGCCAGAAACCGCTTGGGAAAAAGAGCTGCCAGAATTACTTGAAAAATATGGTCAGGGTCTGTTAGCGTGGCAAGGTGATTTAACGCTAAAGATGCACCACCAAGGTAGTTTTAGTTATGAACTCTTACTGGACTCTACTTTAGAAAAGATAGCACTTTCATTACCTGCGCCTTATAAAAAAATAGCCGATGATGTACTTAATGTTGCGGTAAAAGTTTCTGGAGAGGAAAATTCATCAGTACTTTACGCACAAATCGGTGATGAGCTAAATTTTTATGGTGAGTTAAATCATAGTAAAGTGCAATTTACTAAAGCACATTTAGTCTTAGGTAATGAACATATGTTATTACCAACGGAAGGCTTTCATATCACGACAAACTTATCTACCGCCTCAGTAACCGAGTGGCAACCGTTAATTTTTGATATTCTTGATGGCATAGAACAAGCATCGGTAAATACAGCTGCAGATAATGTTGCCCTGTTAAGTGCGCCTAAACGTATTAGGGGCAAGGTTGAAAAGCTTAATGTGTTAGGACAAGAATTAACTGACGTCTCTTTTAATCTTAACGATGAAGAGCAATGGTGGTTACTTGAATTGCAAGCCAAAGAAACACGTACCAAAGCTAAGTTTTATCCTGATTGGCATCAACAAGGGATAGAGCTTAATGCTGATTTTATTCATTTAACGGCAGATGATGAACTTGTTAATGAAAACCTTGTTGAGGAACCATCAGCAGAACCGATAAGTAACGATGTTATTTTCGCTAATATTCCGCCTATTCGTGGGAAATGTTCGAGTTGTAGCTATGGAAAATTTGATTTTGGTGAAGTTGATTTTTCTATTGAACGGTCTGCTGTCGATACGTTAACCATTAAAAAATTTACGGCTACACGGGGTAAAACACAATTAAGTTTTGATGCCAGTTGGCAACATAATGCCGATGAATCTCAAACCACTATTATAGGCAAATTGAAAGCGAAAAATGTTGATCAAGAAGTCGAGAAATTAGGTTATCCTTCAACGATAAAAGATAGTGAATTGGATATGTACTATAATTTTAACTGGACAGGTAGCCCATTAGATTTTGCGATAGGAAGCTTTAACGGTACAAGCCAAGTTAAACTTTCAGACGGATATTTAGCTGAAGTACCTGATCAAGCCCGAGCATTTTCACTACTCAGTTTACAGTCCTTAGTTCGTAAATTGAAGTTTGATTTTCGAGATATTTTTAGTGATGGTATGTTCTATGATTCCATTAAAGGAGATTTTGAGGTCAAAAATGGCGTTGTTTATACCGATAACACTTTCATGAAAGGTGCGGCAGGCGACTTATCTATAAAAGGTAATACCAACTTAAACGACCAAGTACTCGATTATAAAATGTCTTATAAGCCCAATTTAACCTCAAGCTTACCTGCAATTGCCTGGATAGCGACATTAAACCCATTGACCTTTATTGGTGCTTTGGCTCTTGATGGCGTTATTACCTCGCAAGTTGTTTCAGAATATAAAATTGAAGTTACTGGGCCAATTGACTTACCCGTAGTAAAAGTCGTCGATAAAAAAACCCAAAATATAAAAGTTGGCCGTTCAACACCTCCTGAAGTTATTGATATCATTCCTGATCAGAACAATATCACTCCTGTTACACCAGCAAATAAAACAGAGGGTATAAAAGATCACAAGGAAATAAACCTAGATGGTTAGACTTACGGCAATACAACTATGCTCTGTACCCAATGTTGAAGAAAACCTAGTGAGTATTGAGGCTGAATTAGCTCGATTATCGCCAGTTACTTCGAATGATGAACATATTGTCGTTTTACCTGAGTGTTGTTTGTTCTTTGGAGGAAAAAACGCCGAGCAATTAGCGGTATCTAAACGATCATTAAAAGATAAGCTGGCAACGTTAGCCAAAAAATATCAGGTGCTTTTGGTTGCTGGTAGTATTCCACTAGCAACCTCAGCCAAAATTGAAGATAAGTTTACTAACAGTAGTTGTATTTTTTCACCGCAAGGTCATGAGTTAATACAGTACGATAAAATTCATTTATTCGATGCTAATGTTGAAGATAACGAAAAAAGTTATCGTGAATCTCGCTATACTCAAGCGGGTGATAAAATTTGTTGTTGGCAAGCTGAAAATGTAAATATTGGCTTAACAATTTGTTATGACTTGAGATTTCCTGAACTTTATCGCCAACTTCGCTTGTTAGGTGCTGATGTTATTACGGTACCAAGTGCCTTTACTACAGTAACTGGTCAAGCACATTGGCAAACATTATTACAAGCACGTGCCATTGAAAATCAAGTGTATATTGTAGCTGCAGGCCAACATGGTACGCATCTTAATGGTAGAGAAACATGGGGACACAGTATGATTATCAGTCCTTGGGGAGAAATACTTAGCTGTATAGAGCAAGGTATTGGTAGTATTAGTGTTGAATTTTCCCGTGACGAACTAGACAGAGTAAGAGCAGCAATGCCTGTTACTGAACATAATCAATTTGAAAGCACATTAAAACGCCCAAATTAAATAAATTAATACGATAAGTGAAAAATATGAATAGTGTTGAACGTGAACTTTTAGCCGATAGCCAAATTGACCGAGATCTTTTAGATCAAACGTTAAACAATATATATCAACGAAACATTGATTTAGCCGACTTATACTTTCAGTCGAGCTGTCATGAGTCATGGATGCTAGAAGATGGCATTGTCAAAGAAGGTTCATATAATATTGAACGTGGTGTTGGTGTGCGAGCAATATCAGGCGAAAAAACTGGTTTTGCTTACTCTGATGATATTTCTCCTCTCGCGTTAAAAAAAGCAGCTGATGCCGCTAAAGGTATTGCAAATGCCGACCAAAATGGTCGAGTACTTGCTTTTAAAAATCAAACAGTGAAATCAGTTTATCAAGCCACTGATCCGTTAGGCAGTCTAGCGCAAGAGCAAAAAATCACCTTAATGCATGAAATCGAAGCCCATGCTCGTTCAGTTGATAAGCGTGTTCAGCAGGTTATTGTTAGTTTGTCAGGTGTTTATGAAAAAATATTAGTGGCTGCTAGCGATGGTACTTTTGCTACTGATATACGACCACTGGTTCGCTTAAATTGCTCAGTATTAGTTGAAGATAATGGTAAACGTGAACGTGGCAGTGCTGGCGGTGGTGCTCGAACTGATTATAGTTATTTCTTTGAACTTGAAAATGGTAAAGCACGTTATTTAGCTTATGCCGAAGAAGCGGTTCGTCAAGCTTTAGTCAATGTGGTGGCAATAGAATCTCCAGCTGGCATGTTACCTGTTGTACTTGGTTCAGGTTGGCCGGGCGTGCTATTGCATGAAGCCGTTGGTCATGGTTTAGAAGGTGATTTTAACCGTAAAGGTTCGTCAGCATTTTCAGGTAAAATTGGTCAAAAGGTGACTTCTGATTTATGCACTATTGTTGATGATGGCACAATCCCTAATCGTCGTGGTTCAATTTCAATAGATGATGAAGGAACGCCAGGACAATACAATGTACTGATTGAAAAAGGTATTCTGAAAGGTTATATGCAAGATAAGCATAACGCTAAGCTGATGGGTGTAGCACCTACCGGTAATGGTCGCCGTGAATCTTATGCACATTTACCTATGCCTAGAATGACTAATACTTATATGCTTGCGGGTGAACATGATCCAAAAGATATTATTAAGTCAGTGAAAAAAGGCATTTACGCGCCACATTTTGCTGGTGGTCAAGTTGATATTACCTCTGGAAAATTTGTTTTCACCAGCTCTGAAGCTTACCTTATTGAAAACGGTGAAATTACTTCGCCAATAAAAGGCGCTACGTTAATTGGTAGTGGTCCTGAAGCGATGAAAAATGTCAGCATGGTCGGTAACGACCTGAAACTTGATGCTGGCGTTGGTGTTTGTGGAAAAGATGGACAAAGTATTCCGGTAGGTGTTGGCCAACCTACTTTGAAAATCAATGAAATGACAATTGGTGGCACTCAGTAGTTCATTTCTGAATAAATTACTTTTAAGAAAGTCATCCGCTATTTAGAAATAAATGGCTGATGACTTTTTTTTTGCGCTAGCTATTAAGAGGAATATTTTGGCAAAACATTATAAAAGTAATAACAATCGCTATTTTTATTAACAGGGATTGAAAAATAGTTCTAATTGTTATAATGTAACAACATATGCGTAGTAATCACTTTTTATTTACACAGTTTTTTTCACAGAGTCGGCAATCAATAATAAGTTTATTGATCATGTCTGCATTTCTGTGCGCCACGCTTAGTCATAGTTCGCATGGTGAATTGATACCTGATAATGTTGAATTACAGCAGTGTAAACTGTGTCAGCATAACATTGACACGCCAAAGAATAATATCACCTTAAAACTGGTTAACGTCAGTAATTATCAACAATACACGCAAACGTTAATTATAGTTAATCGTTACACGCCATTTTATTTGATACCACAGTTACGTGCCCCCCCTGTTCAATAGATAAAAATTAACACAGTTCAAAAATAAAAATTTTAGGAAATTAGCTTAATCGCTAATCTTCTTTAGATCTATCTATTGGAAAAAAAATGAAATCAATTTATATCAATAAAATTGCACCTTTGTGTGCCTTATCATTATTAATGGTCGGCGCTGCCAGCCATGCTCAAAAATTTTCAGGCGTAGTATTTGATGCCGATGGCAACAGGATTGCGAAAGCTAAAGTTTCTTTGGTTAATACTAAATATAAAGCAGTTACTGACGAAAAAGGCCAATTTACTTTTAGTGACATTGGTGTTGGTAAAGTAGAACTTCATGTTAGTGCTAAAAACTTTAGTCATATCAACGAGTATTTCACCATTACCGATCAAGACATTACCGAGGTGACAATTTCACTGAGCGCTACGGTCATGGAAGTGGTCGATGTTTATGCGACACCTTTGCATTCATCGAGTATTGAGTCGGCCTTGCCAGTAAATGTTATTTCTGGTGACGAGCTGCGTTTAAAGCAAGCATCTACATTAGGTGAAACACTGAAAAATGAAGTGGGTGTACATTCAAGTTATTTTGGCCCAGTTGCAAGTAGTCCTATTATTCGTGGTATGGATGGACCAAGAGTGTTAATCACACAAAATGGTTTAGACGTAGGGGATGCATCTCGTGTAGGACCAGACCACGCGGTTGCAGCCGAAGCTGGTACTGCCCAACAGGTAGAAGTACTTCGTGGGCCGTCAACGCTTTTTTATGGCAGTGGTGCGATAGGTGGTGTGGTGAATGTCGTTGATAATCGAGTACCTACAAATATTGATAATCAGGTCGATTATTTACTTAAGCATAATGATGTTGCAGATGAAAGTGAAGCAACACTCAATATAAACACAGGGTACAAAAGTTTAGCCGTTCATCTTGATGCGTTTTGGCGTGAATCTAATGATTATAAGATCCCAGGCTATGCGACTGCAGAAGAAGACGATGATGAACATGAAGAAGGCCATGATGAACATGAAGGCGAAGAAATTAAAGGTATTCTAGAGAACAGTGCCTCGAAGTCATCAGGTTTTACCCTGGGTTCAAGTTATTTGTTTGACGCAGGATATATTGGCTTTTCGTATGGCCGAATGGAAAGAACTTACGGTATTCCTGGGCATTCAGAACACGGTGAAGAAGAACATGAAGAAACAGGAACTGAAATCAGTGAAGAAGGCGCTGTTTTTGGTGATTTAGTACAAGACAGATATCAACTATTGAGTGAAATTAGTTTTGAAGACAGTTTTATTAATCGTGTAATGAGTAAAGCAGCTTACACAGATTACCAACATCAAGAAATTGAAGGAGGAGAAGTCGGTACTCAATTTAATAATGAGATGTTAGAAACACGCTTTGATCTTTATCATCAAGCCGTTAACGGTTGGAAAGGTGCATGGACATTGCATTATAAAGAAAATGATTTTAATGCGATTGGAGAAGAAGCATTCACGCCTCCTTCAAACACAGAATCAATTGCTATTGCTTGGCTTGAAGAGAAACACATAGACGATGTTTTATGGCAATTAGGTATACGTGCCGAACATGTAACCTTGAGTGCAAATAGTGAAGTTGAATCACACGATGAACATAGCGATGAACTAGGCAGCCATGAAGAAGAGTCGCATTTTAATAAACAGAGCTTTACGCCTATAAGTGCGTCTTTAGGTGCTGTATGGGAATATTCAACGGGTTATAATTTAGGATTTTCTGCTGCGTTTTCTCAGCGAGCACCTTCAGCGAGTGAATTGTTTTCGAATGGTGCTCATATCGGCACGAATACTTATGAAGTTGGGGCATTGTTTGAGGTACATGAAGAAGACCATGAATTACATGTAGACCTGTCTGATCAAAATGTTGAGTTAGAGACAGCTTATAATCTAGATCTTACTTGGAGAAAATTTGAAGGCGACTTTGGTTTTGTTGCCAGTGCTTTTTATAATCATATTGACGATTATTATTATCAAGCGAATACTGGGCTATTTGCAGAAAGCGGCCATGATAGTCACGATGAAGCCATTGAAGAAAACCATGAGGAGGAAACTGCCGGTTTGCCCGTTTATGTATTCCAACAAAATAATGTGGTGATGTATGGTGTAGAAGCTGAGTTTTTTTATCAGGTAGCACCTTCACTTAAAGCGACGCTATTTACTGATTATATTCGTGCAAAGCTTACTGATAATAACAATGATAATCTACCTAGGATCCCGCCAATGCGCGTTGGTGGTCAATTAAATTATATGACCGATAAGTATTCAGCAGAGCTAAGTGCAACACATTACTTTAAACAATCAGACACAGCGGTATTAGAAAGTGAAACAGACGGCTATACTATGCTAGATGCTAACTTTAATTACTTTATTAATAATGTTGGCGACGATATGGTGGCATTTTTAAAAGTGAATAATATTACAGATGAAGAAGCACGAGTACATACGTCATTTCTCAAAGGTGTTTCACCATTACCGGCACGAGGGTTTACGGTTGGTATTAGAGGAAGTTTTTAAGCAGTAGAATAATAGCTTTGTAGATGAGGCCAAGGCTTCATCTACAAAGTATGTTTAACGATTTACTTTAATCTAAGACCTGACTTTTCAATCGTGATTTTGTCTTTCTTCAATAAGTTTCCAACGGTAGCTTTAAAGGTTTTTTTACTAACACCAAGAATACGCTGAATAAGTTCTGGCGAACTTTTGTCATGTAATGGGCTAAAACCATCATTTTCTGCAATGTGCGCTAATAATTTATCGGCAAAGTCATTAACTTTCCCTTCACCTGAACGAGAAAGTGATAAATCGATACGACCATCTTCACGGATGTTTTTAATAAAACCGTCAATAATTTTACCAACACGTAATGGTTGAAAAATTTCATTGTCGTAAAGTAAGCCCCAGTGCTTATCGTTGATAATCGCTTTGAAACCCAGATCAGTTTTTCCACCAATCATTAACTTAACTTTGTCCCACTTTTGATAATCAGCAGGCCAAATATCAATATATTTGTCGAGCTTACTTGAAGCGGCAATTCGGTCTGTGGTGGTATCAAGAAAAATACGTACTAGATAATATTTCCCTTCTTCCATTGGTGTATGCTGCTGATTAAAAGGTACTAATAAATCTTTAGGTAACCCCCAATCAAGGAATGCACCCATTTTATTGAGCTGTTTTACTTTCAATGAAACGAATTCATCTACTTGGCCAAACGGCTTTTCAGTGGTCGCAATAATGCGTTCAGCTGAATCAACATAAATGAAGACAGTGAGTTTATCGTCTACTTTACAGTTTTCAGGAATAAAACGGTTCGGTAGTAATACTTCACCCAGTTCTCCAGCACTTAAATAAGCACCTTTTTCGGTGACTGCAACTACAGAAAGGGTATTATATTTACCAATGTCG
The DNA here is from genome assembly GCF_014077405.1 of Colwellia sp. BRX10-9. Taxonomy (NCBI): domain Bacteria; kingdom Pseudomonadati; phylum Pseudomonadota; class Gammaproteobacteria; order Alteromonadales; family Colwelliaceae; genus Colwellia; species Colwellia sp. BRX10-9. The sequence goes on from NZ_JACGVV010000007.1 coordinate 153,694, forward strand.
GCCATTTGAATTTACCAAGAAAATTAATATGAAAATCTTAAGGGCTATAATAACGCATATCAAAAATGAATGATGTTATTTTCTTGGTTTGGTTTGAATATATTCAGCGTGGCGTAGCTGAAGTAAATCGCCAATTTTGCGAATAACATGCTCTTCAATACTTGCCAGCTCACCATCGGCATAAGCCATATTCCATAACTGCTTAACAATTGATATTCGTTGTTCGATAGAAAAATGTTTATTTATTTTCGATGTATATCGATAAAAATCAGTCGCTTGTTCACTTTGAATCAGCGCCTGGTCAATAATTTGCTTAACTTCTTCTTCATTCAAGTGAAACTGTTCAACGAGTAACACGGCCAGTTTAGCTTGTTCTTTTTGGTCAAAGTGTCCATCAGCACGCATCACTTCACACAATAATACCGCACAGGCTAGCTCTATAGTCACCTCATCAGAATTTTTTTTAGTGTTATTGTCTGTTAAATCATCGGCCAGGTTTTGAAAAAAAGAACTTATTTTTGTAAGCATGTTTATTCCTTAAATAAAGTAATCACTTTATTGTTACGCTCAGCAATAAAGAAAACAAGCAGATAATAGCTATATTTGATAACAAAGTGTGTCTGATTGCTATTTTTTGCTGGTAATATTATGATAACAAATTGATGACAGCGCTGTCTTTGGTGACAAGGTTGCACTGAAAGTTTATAAGGTAAAAGAATGTTAAGTCAGTATCCCTCTGCAGTTGTAAAAGCAAGTCCAAATAAAAAACGACTATTGTCAATTGACGCTTTACGTGGTTTCGATATGTTTTGGATTTTAGGCGCCGAAGGTTTGTTTGCAGCATTATTTATAGCGACAGGCTGGCCCATTCTTGCGGTGCTTGCACAGCAAATGGAACACAGTGCTTGGCATGGGTTTCGTGTTTATGATTTAATTTTTCCCTTATTTATTTTTCTATCAGGAGTCAGTCTAGGTATCGCAGCAAAGCCCTTATCTAGCTATGAGCCAGAACAAGCAAAATCGATTTTATATAATGGCATCAGGCGCTTATTGCTTTTGATTAGTTTTGGTATTTTATATAACCATGGTTGGGGCGGCGGTATTCCCACATCATTTGATAGTATCCGTTATGTTAGCGTACTGGGGCGTATTGGTATTGCGTGGTTTGTAGCAGCATTATTAGTTTGGTACGTCAGTGAAAAAATACAGTGGTTCGTTGCAGGCGGTATTTTAATAGGATATTGGTTACTACTAAGCTTAGTCACATTAGGTGGATATGGTGGCGGTGATTTTTCAGCGAATGGAGCATTGAACGCTTGGTTTGATCAACATTTATTACCGGGGTCAACTTATCAGGGGCTCGCCATCGACCCAGAAGGGTTGTTATCAAATATAACATCGATTGTAAATGCACTAGCGGGTGTCTTCATTGGTCGTTACATGATAAAAAATATTTATACGCCCAAGACACTATTAACCGGTCTTTGGGTTATTGGGACCTCTATTTTATTACTCGGTTATTTATGGGGCGTTTTTTTCCCAATTAACAAAACATTATGGACGAGTTCATTCACTTTGGTCACTATTGGTTACAGTATCTTATTACTGACGCTATTTTATTGGCTGATTGATGTATTAGAGTTCACCCTATGGGCTAAATTTTTCGCAGTAATTGGTACGAATTCAATCATTATTTATTTAGGTTCGAGTATTGTTGATTGGCAATATACCTCGAAAAGTATTTTCGGAGGCTTAATCAACTCTGTACCTGCAGGTTGGCAAGATTTTATTCTTTATGCTGGCATGGTGCTTTTACAATGGCTAGTCCTGTATTGGCTATATCGAAGAAATATTTTTATAAAAGTATAAATATTGGTTAAAAGGACGAATATTGTCGAGGACTGTTTTATCAAGGCAGTCTTTTTTTATATCAGTAAATAAACAGGGTGTTGTTAACTTATTGTTTTTGATTGAAAAATAATGTTTTTTTTGTTTTTGTTTACTGAATTTGTTATTTCGGCGCGTATCTTGTAACAAGCATTTACAACTTAATTGATTGTATAGACTGTTAATTAGCTATCCTATAGACAATTAAAAAAATTATTAGTTCAGATCACATTTATGAGGACATAACCGTGACACGTAAAAAACAAATTATTATACCCATTGCCATTCTAATCATTGGCATTTTATTGTTTTTTGGCTTTTCAAGCATGAAATCGCCACCAGAAGAAAAAGCGGAAGTTGATAATACCCCCATCGTTGCTGTTGAAGAGGTTCATGTTGCACCGATGAATTTAACGGTTAAATCATATGGTGTCGTTCAGCCTAAGTATGAAACCGAACTTGTCGCTCAAATTAGTGGTGAAGTAGTTGAACTGGCAGATGTTTTTGTACGTGGTGGTTTTGTTGCAAAAAACCAATTGCTCGCCCGTATCGACCCTAATGATTACCAAGCTGCATTAATTGATGCTGAAGCAACAATGGCCTCGGCACGTGCTTCGCTAGAAAAAGAGCGTGCCCAAGGGCAGGTAGCTGAACAAGAATGGAAACGCATTACGGATACTTCTCCTACTGAATTGAGCTTGCGTAAACCGCAACTAGCACAAGAACTTGCTAATGTTAAATCGGCACAAGCCTCTGTACTTCGTGCCAAACGTAACCTAGAACGTACCGAAATTAGAGCGCCTTATGATGCAATGATTGAAAGTCGTATGATTGGTTTAGGCTCTTTTGTCGGTACTGGCACTAAAGTGGGTAAATTATTAGGAACAGGGATAGCTGAAGTTCGCTTACCCGTAGCCGATGATCAACTGCAGTTTTTAGCTTCACAAGGGGAAAATGCCCAGGTTAATTTACTTGGAACATTTGCGGGTGAAAATATTACATGGTCCGCAAAAATTGCTCGCAGTGAAGGTGTTGTAGACAATAAAAGCCGTATGACTTATTTAGTGGCTGAAGTTAAAGACCCTTATGGTTTGAAGTCTCAAAAAAATGTAAATAAACACAATCCTATTCGCTTTGGCTCTTATGTTAAAGCAGAAATTTTTGGTATTAGCCTTAATCGTGCCGCTTTGTTACCTCGATACCTCGTTAGTAATAACCGCGTTGCCATTTTAGATGCCGATTCTAAATTGCACTATGCTGACATCATTATCGCTCGTCAAGAAGGCTCAAATGTTATTGTAACTAACGGTTTGAAGGAAGGTGACCAGCTCATTGTTTCAGCATTAGATTACCCTGTTGATGGCATGAAATTAGCTTTGCAAGGTAGTAAAAGTGAAGTCATTAATCAAAATGAACTTGAAACACAAATCGCAAGCACTAAGGATTAGATGATGGATGATACCAATAAAGGCTTAATTGCTTGGTTCGCCCGTAATAGTGTCGCGGCAAATTTGTTGATGATATTTATTCTAGTGGGTGGTTTTTTTACGATTAGCACCATCAACAAACAAATGTTTCCACAAATAAACATTAACTGGATTTCTTATACCGCACCTTACCCAGGGGCAGCCCCTCAGGAAGTAGAGGAAGGTATTACCATTAAGGTTGAAGAAGCTTTAGAGACTGTCCAAGGCTTAAAGCGTGTGATCACTTATTCTAACCGCAATTTTTCAAATGGTTGGTTTGAGGTTGATCTCGATTACGACCCACAAGTTGTTTTAGAAGAAGTTAAATCAGCAATTGATTCTATTTCAAGCTTTCCTGACGGTATGGAACGTATTAAAGTTGAACGCGAAAAGTTTCGCCAAGAAGTTATGTATATCAGCTTATACGGTGACCTAACTAATGGCGAGCTTAAAGAGTTAGGACGAAAAGTCCATAATGAAATTCAACAATTACCTTTAGTCAATATTGCAGAATTATACAGCGGCTTAGACTACGAAATTTCAATAGAAGTTAGTAAAGATAAGTTACGCGAATATGGCTTAACTTTTAGAGATGTTGCTCAAGCGGTACGTGGTTATTCTGGCAATATGTCTGCTGGACAAATTCGTGCAGAGAATGGCTACATTAATTTACGCGTTGAGAACCAAGCTTATCGAGGTTACGAATTCGAGCAAATACCTATTATTACCTTAGCCGATGGTACTAAAGTCTTGTTAGGCCAAATGGCGACTATTATTGATGGTTTTACTGAAGGCCTACAGTATTCAAAATTCAATGGTGAAAACTCGGTCAGTATCTTTATTGGCGCAGCTGATAATCAAAGTATTACCGATGTTGCCGATGTCATTAATAAGTATGTTGATGAAAAGTCGAATGTTCTTCCTGCAGGCGTTAAGTTAGAAACTTGGGTTGATATGACCTACTATCTTGAAGGCCGTTTGACCATGATGATCGACAATATGAAAAGTGGTGCAATATTAGTCTTTCTAATGTTAGCGTTATTTTTACGTGTCCGTTTGGCTTTTTGGGTAATGATGGGCTTACCGGTATGTTTTCTTGGTACTTTATTCCTAATGCCATTAGAATTTATTAATGTCACTATTAATGTCATTAGCTTGTTCGCCTTTATTTTGGTGTTAGGTATTGTTGTTGATGATGCCATCGTTATGGGGGAGAGTGCCCATGACGAAATTGAACAACATGGCCATAGTACTGAAAATGTTATTCGCGGTATTCAACGTGTTGCTATGCCAGCAACCTTTGGGGTATTAACAACGATTGCGGTCTTCTTGCCTTTTCTTTTTGGTGAAGGGCCTTCTGCCGCGTTTGGTAAAGCCATTGGCTCGGTAGTTATCTTGTGTTTAATTTTTTCTTTAATTGAGTCAAAACTCATTTTACCGGCGCATTTGGTTAAAATGAAGCCTAAGGTTAATATAATAAAACTTAAGAAATTAAACGAGTATGGCTTCTTTTGGTTCATTCAATATCCTTTAGATAGGATCACTAAAGTAGTAGACAGGCTTCGAGGAGCCATTGATGACAGTTTAAAATCTTTTATTCAAAATATTTATCAGCCAGCGTTACAGAAATTTCTAGATTATCGTTATGCCGTACTAATGTTTTTTATTAGTTTAATGTTAATCAGCGCAGGTTTGTTTAGTGGTGGTTTTGTTCGCTTTGTTGGTCAACCTAAGATCCCACATGACTTTCCTCGTGTTAATGTTGAAATGAATGTAGATGCCTCAGAGAAAGCAACCTTACAAACCTTATTAAATATCCAAGGTGTAATTAATACCATAGATAAAGAGATTGAAGCTCAATACGGTCAGTCAATGATCTCTGATATGCAGGTCGATTTACGCAGCAGAACCAGTGGTCAATTGATGGTTAAATTAGTGGTACCTGAATTAAGACCGATGAATACTTTCGAACTGGCTGATTTATGGCGTGCCGCTATACCGAATTATCCTGGGGTAAAATCGTTTACCATTGGTGATAATTTATTTGGCTCTGGCCGAGACGACGGTGATATTGCCTTTAGATTAGAAAGTAAAGACGATGCACAACTACTCGCCGCATCAAGAGAGTTAAAAACTAAACTTAATTCTTTAAAAGGTATTGGCGATGTTAATGATAGTCGTCAAACAAGTGCCAAAGAAGTTCAGTTTGAATTGAAACCGCTTGCTTATAGTTTAGGATTAACTTTAGCCGAAATTGCTTCACAAGTGAGTTACAGTTTCTATGGTTTAGAAGCACAACGCATTTTACGTGACAGCGAAGAAGTGAAAGTGATGATCCGTTATCCACTTGAGCAACGAAGCTCTGTTGGACATGTTGATGATGTGATGATCAAAGCGCCAAATGGTGCGGAATTACCTTTGTCGGAATTGGCTAATATTACCTTACAAGAAGGGGTGACTAGTATTCGTCGTGAAAATGGTAATCGGACAATTAACGTCTGGGCAAGTGTTGACGCTGAACAAGTTGAGCCATTCAAAGTTGCTAACGATATCAGAGACAACTTTATTCCTGAACTATTAAGAAAATTTCCAAAAGTTCAAAGTGAAGTGTCGGGCAGTATTCAAGAAGAAATGGAAGGTGCGGACAATCAAAAACGTGACTTTATTATCTCATTGTTGATTGTTTTCTCATTACTGGCTATACCATTGAAGTCTTACTCTCAGGCAGTGATGATTATGATCGTTATTCCTTTTGGTATTATTGGTTCGGTCTTTGGCCACTTCCTTTTAGGTATGGACTTAAGTGCACTATCAGTTATGGGGATATTAGCGGCTGCGGGTGTGGTCGTTAATGACTCCTTAGTCATGGTTGATTATGTTAATAATGCTAGGAAATCAGGCGTCAAACTAAAAGATGCGGTAATACATGCCGGCACTAAACGTTTTAGAGCTATCATGTTAACGTCAATAACAACCTTTATTGGTTTAGTGCCTATCATCTTCTTTGAGGTAAGTGCCCAAGCACAAATCGTAATTCCAATGGCGATATCTTTAGCCTTTGGGGTATTATTTGCGACTATAGTTACACTGGTATTGATCCCAAGTTTATATCTTATTATTGAAGATATGAAAAAGATCTTTAAGCGTAAAAAGAAACAACCGCTTATTGTTGAAAACACAGGTGATTTATCGGTTAATTAATCGGTAGTATTTTTATCAAAGCCATTACTTTTGTAATGGCTTTTTTATGCGATTCATTAAATTTATTGACCAATATCTCTCTGCTAGTCTGGTCAAGAAAAGCTATCGTTAATAATAATAGCTGGCTATAATGGTGTTAATGCTAATATTAATAAATGAAGCGAACTCATTATAATGAAATATATTTATCTTTTTTCAACACTTACTCTCATGACAATAACGGGTTGTTCGACAACTGAAAATGCTTGCGAAGATATAACCATCGCGAGTGAACAGATTCAAATGTGCCAGTCACTGCAACGCCAAATAGCAGACGCCAAAGGTAAACCTATAAAACGAACTGAGTTAGAACGTCGTTATCAAGTTGACTGCATCGACATTCGCTACTATCGTGATGACAAACAACCAGCAATTTGTGGTAATAAACAAAAAATTGGCGAAGAAATTAAGACGCTTAAAAAAGAGGCTAATCAGTAAACGATTAAGCTCTTGGTCGCTTACTTTAAGGCAAACTTTAGGGTTTGCTTTTTTGTTTACTTTTCTTAAAATTAATCATCAAATGAGTGTGTCATATGTTTAAAAAAATAGTCGGTTTAGTCTTCACTTGTAGCTTTTTATTCTCATGTCAGCAAGCCGCTGAGGAAGTGACTAGCAGAGATACAGCCAATACCGAAGCTATTTCAGCCGCAGAGGTATCAATAATGCCTAAAAAAAGTTTGTCTGCTAAAGCGGAACCTGAGCAAATATCATTTACCGCAACAATTAAATATATGAATTTAGAAGGGGGCTTTTTTGGATTAATTTCTAAAGAAGGTAAGCATTGGTTACCGCTGAATTTAGAAAAAGAATTCCAAAAAGATGGCGTTGTTATCAAAGTAACAGGCAAAGCTATCACGGGTATGATGACTATTCAGCAATGGGGAACTCCTTTTTCAATTACCGATATTGAATTAATTACTGCAGCGAATAAAGCGCCTGAAAATAAGAACCTGCAGTAGTTTTACTTACTGAGCGAAGGTTGCATCAATAATGTTAGATGACTAATGTTAGGTGACGATTTTCACCTGAAATGATGATTTGATAGATACCACGATATTCTTGTTCTGTCATTACTGATACAAAGCTTTGGCTTAGTCATTCTGCCAATTGTATTAAGGTATGTAGCGGTGTTACTTACAGAGCGAAGGTTGCATCCATAATGTTAGATGACTAATGTTAGGTGACGATTTTCACCTGAAATGATGATTTGATAGATACCACGATATTCTTGTTCTGTCATTAGTGATACAAAGCTTTGGCTTAGTCATTCTGCCAATTGTATTAAGGTATGTAGCGGTGTTACTTGCAGATCGAAGGTTGCATTAGTAATGTTAGGTGACGATTTTTACCTGAAATGATGATTTGATAGATACCACGATATTCTTGTTCTGTCATTGGTGATACTGAGCTTTGGCTTAGTAATTCTGCCAATTGTGCCGTGGTGTTACTGTGTCCAAACACTACGGTGTTCTCTTGTTCTTTGATCAATTGCCAGGCGAGTTGCTCTAATTTATTGGGCGCATAATTTTTGATCGCAAGTTGTTGCTGTTGTGCTAGCGGTGTAGCTGTTGCCATAGTCCGTTGATAGCGCGTACTGTATATATTTTCTATTTCTGCATTCTCTAGAATACGCGCAAGTTCTTTTGCCCTATATGTACCACATTGTGTTAATCCAGAATCTTCTTGTTCAGTTTTGTTTTCAGCATGACGAATTAAATAAAGGCTGTAGCTTTTACTTTCCTTTTGTACATAAGCGTTTTCAGTCGCATTAACGATTAAAATAGGTATGTTGATAAAAAAAATTAACAGTAAAATTAATTTATTCATAACATACCTTTTTCGATTCATGCTTATTCACTATTAAAATAAACGATTCAAACCATTCAATGCAGCAACACGAAATGCCTCAGCCATCGTTGGATAATTAAACGTGGTATTAACAAAGTATTCAATGGTATTACCGCCATTGGTTTGTTGCATAATTGCTTGACCAATATGAATGATTTCAGCTGCATTTTCACCAAAACAATGAATACCTAAAATTTCTTTAGTTTCGCTGTGAAAAAGTATCTTCAGTGAACCGACTAAACTATTTGATATTTGTGCTCTTGCTAAATGTTTGAACTGGGCACGACCAACCTCATACGGAATTTTTGCCGCGGTCAGTTCTTGTTCTGTCTTACCAACAGAGCTTATTTCTGGAATCGTGTAGATACCTGTAGGAATATCAGCAATAAGTTTTGCAGTACTTTGGTGATCTATCATCGCTGAAGCTGCTAACCTGCCTTGATCATAAGCGGCACTGGCTAAGCTTGGGTAACCAATGACATCACCTACCGCATATATATTGTCGACACTGGTTTGATATTGATCGTTGACTTTTAGTTGCCCACGTCCATCTGCTGATAATCCTGCATTTTCAACTTTTAAGTCGGCTGTATTACCTGTTCGCCCATTAGCAAAGAGTAAACAGTCGGCGCGCATTTTTTTACCTGATTCTAAATGAACAACCACAGAGTCGTCGGATGCTTCAACTCGTGCAATCGCTTCGCCATGACGGATCACTACACCATTATTCCATAAGTGGTAGCTGAGTGAATCAGACATTTCTGCATCTAAAAAAGAAAGTAGTCTATCTCGGGTATTAATTAAATCTACCTTTACACCTAAACCTCTAAATATAGAGGCATATTCGGAACCAATAACACCAGCACCATAAATAATGATAGAACGGGGATCATGCTTAAGTGATAAGATGGTATCTGAGTCATAGACTCGCGGATGGTTAAAATCAATATCTTTAGGTCGGTAGGGATGTGAACCAGTAGCAATAACAATTTGCTTTGCCGTAATTTGTTCAATAGCGCCCTCGTTATTCACTATTCTAAGCGTATGGGCATCAATAAAAGACGCTTCACCCGAAATCAGTTCAACGCGGTTACGATCATAAAAGCCACTGCGTAGCTGCACTTGTTTACGAATAACCGAAGAGGCATGTTTAAGAATAGCTGGGAACGTTAAATGTTTTGCTTTTTCATGGCCTCTAAAAAGTGGGCTCGCGTTATACTCAATGAGTCGGCTAACACTTTGACGTAAAGCTTTTGAAGGAATAGTTCCCCAATGCGTACAACCACCGCCAACGTCTTTATATCGCTCAACAATAGCAACACGTTTTTCTTTTTTAGATAGCTCCATAGCCGTACCTTCGCCACCTGGTCCGGTACCTATAATTATTGCATCGTAATCGTAATCGTTATTTGTTTTCTTCTTCGTTTTAGCTTTATTTTGAGTTGCCAAAATCTTGCCTTAAATTCCTACTAAGATAAAAAAATTTTAGCAGGAATTTAGACATCTGACCATGTAAAAGCTTATTAATCTAGAGGGTTTATGCCAGTTGGGTTAATAAGCGTTGAAAATGTTGTTGCTGGTCTGCCAAGTGCTGCTTAAATTCTTGGTATTGCGCTGCTAATTCAGAGCTCTCAACGTCGGCGATTAATTTATCGCGCCTACTGGCAAGTAATTTTTTACGCACATCATAGTAGTCATTAATTCTACTAATGAGTAAATCATATTCTTGCTGTAGTTTTTCTCGCATTTGCTCCGCATTTGGATGAGAGAGTAACTTCTTCTGGCTACGTTTAAATACCATAGCTAAGCGCGCTTTTTCAATTTTGTCATCCGGGTAAGTCCGTAGTTTTGAGGTAAGATTCAAAAACTCACAACCCTTAATCAACCATTTAGTTGGATCAAACTGCCACCAACGAATGCCGTTACGATAATCATTTTCAAAAATATGATGATAGTTATGATAGCCCTCACCAAAAGTTAAAAAAGCAAGAAAGCCATTATCTCGTGCAGTATTTCTTTCTGTGTAAGTTTGTTTACCCCAGATATGTGCCAAAGAATTAATGAAAAAAGTAGTGTGATGGCTTAACACTAAACGCAAGAAACCGACTAAAAGTAAACTACTAATAATATCGCCGTGCCATAAACCAAATAAAATAGGTACACCAAAGTTCATTAATATTGTCAGCAACAAATAATTTCTGTGCTGCCACATTACAATAGCGTCTTTTTGTAAATCACGGGTATTGTCGTAATTAGCATATCGATGCGCTTGATACTCACGAAGCATCCAACCGATATGTGAATACCAAAAGCCTTTTTTAGCTGAATAGGGGTCTTTGTCATTATTATCGACATGCTTATGATGAACTCTATGATCAGAAGCCCAATGTAATATACTATTTTGTAAGGCAAATGCTCCGCCTAGTGCAAAAATGAAACGCAGCGAAGCATGTGCTTGATAGGTTTTGTGCGACCATAATCGGTGATAGCCAGCAGTAATAGACATACCACAATAAATAAAGCAGCATAGTGCTACTACAAGTTCAGTGGTATCAAAACCGTGTGTTATTGCTCGATACGGGACGCCAATTGAGGCAACTAAAAAGGTAATTAAAAACACACTAAAATTTAGCCAAACGATTTTAGGTTTATTCATGTAATAAGAATTCCATCAGTAAAAAAACGAACACTAAGTAAATAATTTCAGTGTACACGTGTACTCTATTTTAACTTTGATCACTTTTCAGTCAAGGTAATTTTTATTAAACTTTTTATCTTCAATCAATAATACTGGATTTAAATGTAGATGTTAGTGATCAAGTTTCTAGTAAATAGATGAAAATTCAGTATGATATAAACAGGCTAAAGTATAGGTTAATTAAGTAATGAGCGGGATTCGGGCACAGCAAAAAGAAAAAACACGTCGACAAATAATTGATGCTGCTCTTGGGCAGTTAAGTAGTGAACGTAGCTTTTCGAGTTTGAGCTTACGGGAAGTCGCTAAAGAGGCTGGCTTAGCACCAACATCATTTTATCGACATTTTTCTGATATGAACGAACTAGGTTTGACGCTGGTCGATGAAGCGGGTTTAACTTTGCGTCAATTAATGCGACAAGCTCGCCAACGAATTGAAAAAGGTGGTTCTGTCATTCAAATATCTGTCGTTACCTTTATGGAGTTTATTGAAAGTAACGGTAATATATTTCGCTTATTATTACGAGAGCGTTCTGGAACGTCAGCTGCTTTTCGAGCGGCGGTAAATCGAGAAGTGCGTTATTTCACCTTAGAACTATGTGATTATTTACAGCAAGCAAATAAATTGAATGCGGATGTGGCTTTTTTACAAGCCGATGCAGCGGTGACTATCGTATTTAGTGCTGGCTCTGATGCATTAGATGTTGATAAAGAGGATCGTCAACAAATATCAATGCGTACCATTCAGCAGCTGCGTTTTATAGCACGGGGAGCTGCTGAATTTAGCAATAGGGGAGTAAAAAAGTAAAAACGTTACTTTTTACGTGAAAGTATCACACCTGTTTCAACATGGTGGGTATATGGAAACTGATCAAATAACGCAAATTTTTCAATATTGTGTGTCTTTATTAGTTCAACTAAGTTTTCTTTTAATGTCTCAGGATTACATGAGATATAAACAATACGTTCAAATCGGCTGACTAACTCTACGCTGTCAGGGTCAAGGCCAGCTCTTGGTGGATCAACTAATACTGTATCGTAATTATAGCTTTTAAGATCGAAACCTTCTAGACGACGAAATACTCGCTCACCGTTCATCGCTTGACTAAAATCTTCACTGGACATTCTTATTATATCAACATTGGTTAACTGGTTTGCGGTGATATTATTTTGTGCTGATTTTACTGATGTTTTCGATATTTCAGTACCTAAAACCCGATCAAAGTTTTCAGCGAGTGCGATACTAAAGTTACCATTACCACAATAGAGTTCGATTAAGTCACCACCGATATTTTGTGTGCCTTGCTTTGCCCAAAGTAGCATTTGCTCATTAACGTGCCCATTAGGCTGTGTAAAACTATTTTCTACTTGCTCGTAGATATAAGTTTTATCGCCAACAGTTAACTTCTCAGTGACATAATCTTTATCGAGGATAAATTTTTGTTTTTTAGCACGGCCAATAATATCAACAGGGGCTATTGCTGAAAGGGTTGATTTTAGTGTTGCCGCTTCAGTTAGCCATTCTTCATCTAATTGTCTGTGATATAACAAGCTTATTAAAAGCTCGCCACTGAGCGTTGATAAAAAATCGACTTGAAATAATCGATGACGAAGTGACGGTTTATCTTTAATTTCGTCAAGCAAGGCTTTCATAGCTTGATTAATGAGTTTACTGGCAACCGGAAAAGTGTCGACGCGATACTTTTCTTTCGTTTCACTATTAAACATAATATAAAATAAGTCATCATTGTCATGCCAAACTCTAAATTCTGCTCGTAATCTATAGTTTAAAGGCTCTGATCGAAAAACATCAAAATTTGGTAAGTCAAAATCACTAAACAATTTAGCGATATCATCCTGTTTGTTATCAAGTTGTTTATCATAAAATTGTGGTGCAATGTGACTAAACATATATAAGCCTTAAACGTAGAAAGAATTAAACAATATTATACCCAACTCTAGTGAGTATTAAAGAGGCGCTGAGTTTAGCGATTGTGATTACTTTGTCTAGTCATTTGTCTATAATTTTCTTACAAGAGATTGACTTCTTGCTAAAGTTTTACGAAAAAATGCCGATATATTAGCCATATTAAATTTAAGGATCTTTAGATCTTTGATTGTGTTTAATTAAAATTTAATTAGATACTGGAGAGTAACAATGAATAAAATTGATAATCAGACAAGGTTGCCGAATTATTTAGGGCAAAGTCGTAAAAGTGAACCAGCAAATAATGAAGTCGTTAAACGAGAAATGCCAGCAGAGTCAGTTAATACACTGGCATTAAACCATCGTGCTGCCATTACGATGAAAATTATATCTCAATCAATTTCTAGTCAGATTTCAGCAAATTTTCAAAAGATTACCGATGCACCGCAAGCAACTAATGTAGTGATGAGTGATATCAGTAAAACAGCGTTAACTGAAAGCGAGCCATCAACTAGCCTTTTTGATTTCGAAGCAGTGGCTCGTAATGTTATGGACTTTGTTAGCGCGAGTATCTTAGCTGCCCAAGCAAATGGAGCGAGTGAGGACAAGTTGAAAGAGATGTTTGAGCAGGGGCGTGCTGGGGCGAATTTAGGTATTGATCAAGCAAAAGGCGATTTAAAAGATCTCGCCATGCTTGACAATGACTTAAACCAAGGTATAGAAAAAAGTCGTACGCTTATTAACAAGGGAATTGATGACCTCCATGAACAAATGTTTCCTTCAGCCAATAAATCAAATGAGAAGGTATCAGAGTTAACGCCAATTATCAGTTCTACAGCAATTGATAGCGAATTATACACAAGCAATTCAAAAAGTAGCGAGCTGAGTATTACCACTACTGACGGTGATGTAGTTTCAATATCATTTAGCGAATTACAAGAATATGCCAGTAAAGAAGCTTACCAGTATCAAGAGAGTAGCCAAGGGGGATCGACAAATTATAGTAGAACCAGTAGTCAGTATCATGAAATCAACTTTTCTTATAGCGTAGAGGGTGAACTTGATGATGATGAAAAAGCAGCAATCGAAGCATTAATTAAAGACGTAAATTCATTACAAAAAGATTTCTTTAATGGCGATGTTAATAAAGCTTTTGAAAAAGCAGTTGAACTTGGCTTCGATAATAAACAGATAACTAGTTTTAGTATGGACTTGCAACAAACAAAAACCAGTTATGTTAGCCAAGCGTATACAGCAGTGGCAGAGTTGGATGATAAATTAGCGCCTAGTGTCGGAAAAGACCTGAGGCCTTTAATTGACTTCTTAGATCAGTTTAACCAACTGCAAGAACAAGCAGATAAAATATTGTCTAAGAATGATGATGCATTTGGTCAGTTACTTGATGCAGTCTTTAAAGCTGAGTTTGGTGACGATAAAGTCGCTAAAGAAAAGTTCGATAAAGTAATAGATACGGTTAAGTCTGACAACATTAAGCTTTAATAGATAAAATAAACCCACGCTAACGTGGGTTTATTTAGGATAACTTACCAAGAAGAACGGTTATTCTTCTTCGAGATTTTTTTCTGGACGTTCCTTAGCTTCACGAACTTTCAAAGTACGCTGCTGAAATTCAGTATCATTAAGCGATGAAACAGCCGCATCAGCCGCATCAGCTGACATTTCAACAAAACCAAAACCACGACGCTTTCCAGTATGTTTATCTTTCATTAAACGAACAGAATGAACTTGACCATGTTCAGAGAATAACTCTCTGATCGATGATTCATTTGCTCGGTAAGGTAGATTCCCTACATATAACGTTTTTATTTCTTCATCAGCACTTTCTGCAGTAGTTGATGAACCTATAAGTGGCGCAATAAAAGTACTTACTAAAACTAATATCGCAGTAATTTCTGGTGAGCTGCCAATAACAGTTGATAAAATGTAAGCAATAACAGCAAATACTACTGCGACTATAAATGTTAACCCTTGAGGAGACTTCATATATGAATACCTAATTATTATTTTAAATTCTAAATTAAAAAACTAAATTGCAATGTACCTGCTACCCAGCCTTGAATATTGTACAAAGTACAAAGTTGTAAAAAAGATAAGTGTAATTTATATGCAAATAACACCTTACTTATATTAAGCAAAAAATAAAAAGTTTACTACACTAAATAAGCATATTAATTAAAAGCACTATTTTAGTGCTTATATAAGCCACTTTAAATGGATTATTATATAGTAGGAATAAGAACGTTGATGTTTATTGAGCGATTAGAGAGTATATTGCCCACATTGTTTTTATTTTCAGCAAACAAACATAAAGATGAAAATAGTGCTTGATCCTTTTCAAAATATGTCTAGAATGCGCTCCAGTTCCAAGGGGTAACCCAAACGAACGTTTTGATAAGTTATCTACATCACTTTAGAGTAAAGTAGTTAACTTAACGTTTTATAGATAAGGTTTGAATCTTCGAAAAG